>JAYUHP010000054.1:0-2189 GCA_043766875.1 Rickettsiaceae bacterium | reverse complement strand
GGAGCCTTATGCGTATGAGGTATATTTACTTCTGATACGTATAATAAGTATACCGTATTATTATTTGGCTCTTCTTAAAATAAGGAATGAGCCTATATTTCGCGAGCTGTCGACCAAAAACACTATACATATATTACAACCTACATTCTATAATTTAGATGGTACTTTGTATCTAATCGGTGGGGCAGAAAGATATTTATGCGATTTATCAAAAATTATTATAGGCCTAGGATATACTCCTTTAATTGTACAATATGGCTCAAAATTCTGGCATTTAAAACATAATAATATTGATGTAATAGGCATCCCATCCGGGAAAAATCATTTTATTCTTAATAAAATTGCCCATAATAAAATCTTTGGCAAACCTCATTTAAGAATTTATTCACCTTTTACTTTATGTGACCCAATAGCAGATCCAAATTCTATAGGCATTAGTCACGGTATATTTTGGGACCAGCCACATTATGGATCAACTAAAAGAAAAACATGTAAACATCTTCTACGGCTGCCAACTCTTGTATCAGTTGATACTTCAACGCTGATGTATTTTAGAAGTACTATCCCAGAACAAATCGTTGGTAAGGATATGCGTTATATACCGAATTATGTTGATTTGGAGCAGTTTCATACCACAAAGCGTAAGGTAAATAAGAATCTTATTATTACAATTCCTAGAAGGCTTTATAAGCAGCGTGGGTATTTTTTGGTGGAACAAGTCATTCCAAAAATACTAAAGAAACATAATAATGTTGAATTTCATTTTGTAGGACAAATTGATGCTTCTGCTGCTCAAAGCGTCCGGAACCTACTGAGCAAATTTCCTCAGAATGTTACAGTCTATGAGCAACCCGATCATCTCATGCCAGAAGTATATCAGAAATCCGATATTACGCTTATTCCAACTGTAGCTAGTGAAGGTACTTCCTTAAGCTGTATAGAAGCTATGGCAACTGGAAACGCAATCATCGCCACCAACGTTGGAGGGTTGCCTAATCTCATTATAGATGGCTATAATGGCGTACTTATATCTCCAGAAGCTCATGAACTCGAAGAAGCTTTGGACAAACTCATCTCATCTCCAGAGCTTAGAACAGAGCTAGGCCAAAATGCTCTTAGCGTAGTAAAGGCTTTCGACAAGAAAATATGGGAAGCAAGATGGCAAAAACTACTACTGGAGAAGTTGATAAAATAACTAAAGGATAAAAATGAAAAGATTACTCATAACATTATTTTTTACACTATCACTATTCATGGTTTTTAAGATTTATCAGAACCGTGCACGTGTGGTATATTTTTTAAAATATGAAATTTTTGCAGCTAATTGTGGAGCGAAGTACTCACTGAATTCCAAGGAATATTGGGATTGCAGGTTTAAAAGTAATGATTGGCAAAGACACCAAGGGGATGAGCAGACTCTACATTTCTACACACTCCTTGTTAATTGCTTACCAGAGTCAATTCAGGATGAAATAAATGTCCAAAAATATAGTGTAGTGGATTTTGGATGTGCTCAAGGAGAGGGTACTGAATTTTTTGCTACGAGCTTGCCTAGTGCTGATGTTACTGGTGTTGATATTTCTGAAGATGGTATAGAAATAGCAAAACGTAAAAATAAGAAGGCTTCATTTCTAGCTACAGATCTTACTAAATACAATGGATTTTGGGATGTATTGATATCATCTAATACCATGGAACATTTCTTTAAACCATGGTATATCTTGGAGCAATTAAGCACTAAAGTTACAAAATATATAATTATTCTAGTGCCTTTTGATCAGGCAGGAATACCCAATGATGAGCATTTTTATAGTTTTAATTACAAAAACATTCCTGAGCGAATTAAAGACTTCAAGTTGATTTATACCAAGATAGCTTATCCAGATCCAAAATTTTGGGGAGAGAGGCAGATATTACTAATTTATAAAAAACAATAATCCCTAAATCTTCCTCATCTCATGCCCAACATATAGCTGTCTTGGGCGGCTAATTTTTTGTCCTGGATCTTCCAGCATTTCCTTCCATTGCGACATCCAGCCAACTGTACGAGCCACTGCAAACATCACGGTAAACATCTGGTACGGAAGGCCCATGGCTTGATAGATAATCCCGGAGTAGAAATCTACATTAGGATATAGCTTTCTGTCAATGAAATATTCATCGTTCAGGGCTATCTTCTCAAGCTCCAT
>JAYUHP010000053.1:0-5951 GCA_043766875.1 Rickettsiaceae bacterium | reverse complement strand
AAAAAAGCACATAGGAAAGGCTATGCTTGCTTCTTTAAAAACCAAAAGATTTTCCTCATCTCCTCAAAAATACTTGCATAAAATTCAGCATTTCCAATCATGAGGAGTATAATATGTTAAATCTAACATATTATCTGTGCAAATTCAACATTTTAAATTGGATTTGCATGATTTTTGGGAAATGTTAGCCATATTACTAAGTCCTCCCGGCGAAAGCCGGGATGACCGCGCGCAACGACGGCGATGAATACTTAACTACTCCTTCAAGCCGAACACCTTAAGAACAAATACATATTCCTCAGCATATTCCCTCAACCATTCGAAACGGTCAGTGGCGCCTTGATGGCCAGCATCCATATTAGTCTTGAGGATCAATGTATTATCATCTTCCTTAAGTTCTCTGAGCTTTGCAACCCATTTAGCAGCTTCCCAATATCCAACGCGTGGATCTGAAATTCCTGCTGTTGCGAAAATAGCTGGATAATTTTGCTTTGTTACATTGTCATAAGGGGAATATGATCTAATATAATCAAAATATTCCTTCTGCTTAGGATTCCCCCATTCCTCATATTCTCCAGGAGTAAGTGGCAATGTAGCATCTAGCATGGTATTTAGCACATCAACAAATGGCACTTTGGCAACAACCGCTTTATATAGCTCAGGCTTCATATTAGCCACAGCTCCAACAAGCAACCCGCCTGCACTGCCACCAGAAATTGCTATATTTCCAGCATTTGTATATTTTTCCTTAATTAGGAACTCGCTGCATGCTATAAAGTCCTCAAATGTATGTTTCTTATTCAAAAACTTGGCATCTTGGTACCATTGATATCCAAGATCATCCCCACCTCTGACATGTGCAATTGCATATACAAAGCCCCTGTTTGCAAGTGAAATAGTAACTGGAGAGAATCTAGGAGGTATGCTAATTCCATAAGATCCGTAGCCATACAAGTACAAGGGATTTGTTCCATCCTGTTTAAATAAAGATTTTTTGTAGAACAGGCTGATTGGGACTTTCACACCATTATTATCTGCCCATAGTCTTTTGACTGCATAGTCATCTGGATTATAACCACCTAAGACCTCAGTTGCTTTAAGCACTGAAAGCTTGTTATTATCAAAATCAAATGTATATGTGGTATTTGGCCTAATCAATGATGAATAGTCAATTCTTAGGTCATTTTCTGCAAAATTTGTAGAATAGCCCCTAGCTGTGAAGGCCTCATCAGGGAAGGTAACAGCCTGAGCTTTCCCATCCTTTAGATGAAGAATTTTTATAAGTGGCAAGCCCGCTGCTTTGTAATTCAATATAAGGTAATCGCTTGTGAGGCCAAAGCTTCCAAGGTATTTTTCACTATCCAGCGGTATATATTCCTTCCAATTATCAAATTCTAAATCCTTCAGCTCACTACGCATCAATCTGAAATTTGGGCCTGTATCATTAGTAAGCAAATATATAAAATCACCATTATGTTCTATATTATATTGGACATTCAGCTTCCTAGCTTTCACCAACCTGAGTTTAAGGTCACGATCTTTCAGTGAAACTATATGAGACTCGCTGCTGCTTAGGCCCATAATACCCACAATCATAAACTCCTTGCTAGCAGATTCAGCAATAGTTACCTGGTAAAGCGGATCTGGCTCATGAGCTATTTTTTGATCCTTATTATTAGATGTCCCAATCTCATGAAACATTACTGTATCAGATCTTAAGTCATTATTAACTGGGACATAGAAAAATCCATTAATAGAATTATGCCATACAATCTCACTCCCTCCGCTTACATCCTGTATATTGTCATTTAAATATTGCTTTGTTGTAAGGTCTAGAACTTTTACCAAATATTTTTCATCTCCTGAATAATCTATTCCAAAAGCCATAAGATTATGGTCCGGAGAGAGGGAAACATCCGCAACGCTTACAAATTTCTTACCCTCAGCAAGATGGTTCACGTCCAATATGATTTCCTCAGAAGCATCCATAGATCCAAGCTTCCTGCAATATATAGGATAGCTCTTGACTTCTTCAGTACGGGTATAATAGTAATAATCATCCTTCTTAACAGGGGCAGACTGGTCTGTAAGCTTGATCCGAGACTTTATCTCAGTAAATAGGTTCTCCTTATTTTCCTGCTGGTCCTTGAAGAACTGCTCTGTATATTTGTTTTCCTCATTTAAATGCATGAGAACCATATCATCCTTCACAGCTACAGGCCAATTTTTATCACGCATCCAAGCGTAATTGTCTTCCATAACCACACTATCCACTTTGAACTCATGTTTTACCTTAGCTGCCTTTGGAGCCGCCATATCCCCCTCCTTATTCTTGCTGCATGATGTTAGTAAAAAAAGGCAAATCAACGCTATTCTAAACATGTTTATACTCTTTAATATGAAATTACTACAGACATAGTATACAATAAGATTTTATAAAAGTTTATAGAAAAATCATCAGCGAGGCCGTGTTGTTTTGAGCATCACCAAACTCTACAAAACATAGCCCATTGGCACTGCATAAATTCTGTCTGATAAAGGAACAAAATTTTCACCCATGTAAAGCACTATACCAGCTTTGAATTTTTCTCCAACTTCATCCCTAACACGCTCCATATTTTTACTAAAATTACTAGAAAACCCTCTGCTGGCTTTCACTTCTATTCCTACAATGTCGCGATTTTGATCTTCTAAAATAAAATCCACTTCAATTCCGTTATATGTCCTGTAATGGAATAATCCTATATTATTAGTGCTCCAACTGATTTGTTTCCTAAGTTCATTATATATAAATGTTTCCACCACATGCCCCCACTCAGGCCTTACGGCAAAATTACTATCTTCATTAATATTTAGCATATGGCATAATATTCCAGAGTCATTCATATATGATTTGGGTGATTTAACAAGACGCTTATGCAAATTTGTAAACCACGCCGGAGCTCTGGACACAAGGAAAATAGACTCCAAAGCTTCTATATACAGGCTAGTACTGGAAGCAGGAATTTGACATTCTCTTGATAATTCCAGAATATTTATCATGGTTGCAGAACGCAAAGTTAGATCTTTAAATAATCTATTGATTTTTATAGCATCACTGAAATTTGAAATATCTCTTAAGTCCCTTTCAATCATCGTTTGAATATAGGATTGAAACCACATATTCCTTTGATCTTTTGTGATATTTTTCCACACTACTGGGTATCCACCTTTAATGATAAATTGACATAAATCATTATATTCTATGCTGCTCTTAGCGCTAAAAATATCCTGCAATCCAGTGCTAAAAATGTGATCAATCCAGTTATTTCTTCTCTTTAATATTTCCTGTACGGATAATGGAAAAAGGGTAAGAAGCGTCATACGACCGGCTAAAGAATCCGCTATATTTGGCATAGTCAATAGGCTGGCAGAGCCTGTTAGTAAAAAATGTCCTGCAAGCCTGTTTTTGTCCACAAACTCCTTTATTGGCAAAATCAGCTCTGGAGCTCTTTGTATCTCATCTATTACGCAAGGATTATCTTGCATTGTAATAAAGTCCCTGGGTGCGTTTTTTGCAGCCATAAGCAATTCTACATTGTCCAAAGAAATAAATTTCCAATCCTTACCAGACATCATTTCAGCCAATGTGCTTTTCCCAGCCTGCCTTGGGCCACCAAGATAAGTTACTGGCGAAAAAGACAGAGCTGTAGTAATTTTATCAGATAAAAAACGCTTATACATGTTTATCCCTATAAGATGCTTTCTAACGTTAATTATATCATGTTGTGAAAATTTCACAATGGCGTTGTGAAAATTTCACAATAACAAACTCAGAACATGGTAATTGGTCAGCAGGTTGCTGGCTTTGAAATAAATTGAGACGAGACTACGCGGCTTCCAGCATGTTCTTAAGCGCAAAGAAGCCCTTTTCCAGACGGGAAATTTTGAATAAAATATCTGGAACAGATAACACTCCGCTACTAGAATGCAATTTGGATTTAAGCTGTTCCAAATTTTCCTTAGTATAATATCTCCGCCCCCTGATCTTGTGAACCTTGAATTTGGGAACGATGGTTTCCAAATATCTAAGCTTGGGCTGCGAGACGTCAAAATATTGCGCTACTTCACTGATGGAATAATATTTCTTATCATTCATGATTTATAGTTTCCTTTAGCACTCTAGAAGGCACAAAACGTACCACTCTTCTAGCAGCAATAACTATCTTCTCTTTTGTATTCATATTACGTCCTGGACGCTCCTTCTTACTGCGTACTTCAAAACGCCCAAAATTTGGGATTTTCATCTTTGAATCCTCAGCAATGATTTCTGTTATTTCACCAAAAATCTCTGTTACCAAATGGTCGGCAAAATGTTTAGAAAAGCCAAATTTATCCTCTAAATGTTTTGCTATTGCTGATTTAGTTATGGTAGCCATAGTCATACTCTGAAAGTTTATTGAAACCTCTCACCCAAATACAATCTCTTAACCTCCTCAGAAGCAATGATTTCTTCGGGCGAACCTTCCATAAGCACTTCTCCATCATATATAATATAAGCTCTATCAACTATATCCAGCGTCTCTCTAACGTTGTGATCTGTGATTAGAACCCCTATTTTTCTAGATTGGAGTTTACTTATTAACATTTTTATATCATATACCGCAATTGGATCAACACCAGCCAAAGGTTCATCCAATAGAATAAATTTTGGAGCCATTGCAATTGCACGTGCAATTTCAAGCCTTCGCCTCTCGCCACCAGACAAAGCCGTAGCTGGAGTATATCTCAAATGAGATATAGAAAACTCAGCCATCAATTCCTCTAGCTTCTTCTCTCTTTGACTTTGATCAGAGTAAGCTATCTCAAGTACCAACATGATGTTATCTTCCACATTAAGCCCTCTAAATATAGACGACTCCTGCGGCAAATAACCAAGTCCAAGCTTGGCTCTCATATGCATGGGCAAATTGGTGATATTTTCACCACCTAGCATTATATTCCCGGAACTGGGCTGCACGAGACCAGCCACCATGGTAAAGCATGTAGTCTTACCAGCACCATTCGGACCTAAAAGCCCTACTACCTCACCTTCCTCAACAAATAATGAAACATCCCTCACCACAGGACGCCCCTGGTACCCTTTTGATAGATGATCAATTTCCAAACAATAATTCATATTTACTTCAATACCACATCTTCAAGCTTTCCATGATATAACATCTCATCCGTTACAATCACTTCGCCATTCTTCTCAACTACCACATGACCTGTCAGTACGAGCAACTTACTAACTTCTGTATATACAGCACTGTCAGCCAAAATCGTAGAATCTAATTTTTCCACTTGCACTAGAGTTGGAAAAACAATTTTTTTTATTTTTTTATTCTTCCCATCCTCAAAGTAAAATACCACCTTTTGGCTGATCAATTTCATATCCTTAAAGCAGAGCATCACATTGCCTGTGAAACTTGCAGTGTTTGTTTTTTTATCAAGCACCAATTCCTCAGAATCAATATGCAAATTGTCAGCAAAACTAGGCAGCGAACTACTTAGAGTTACCAATATTAAAATCAGCCTTAACATCACCATGAAACATAATTTGGTTAAATCCAGCAGTAGCCTTGAACCCATTAGCCACTACACTACCGCCCTCTCCTTCTACACGCACTAACATATTGCTTTCAGCAGCTTTACTGTTCAAATCCAAATCTAGTCTTTCCGTAAGCAGATTATACCCAGCATAATTAATCTTTATATCTTTCTTTAACTCGACCCTATTTTGATCGTCACTAATTATACCATTAGTTGCAATTAAGCCAAGGTCATTTTTATCCTTAATGCTATATACACCAGATATATCATCTAAATGATACTTACCTCCGGCATCTTTTGTCACTTTTTTTGCAGAAATATGGTAAGCATTTACGCCACTTACAGTAAACATTGAATCATCGACGGTCACCTCAGCG
>JAYUHP010000052.1:0-15782 GCA_043766875.1 Rickettsiaceae bacterium | reverse complement strand
AAATATTTCCAGCATCTGGCTTAATAAGCCCAATAATTGCTTTGATCAAAACTGATTTACCAGTACCAGAACCGCCCAGAATAACCAAAGAATCACCCTTCGCCACTTCAAGGTCAATACCTTGTAGAACCTTATGAGATCCGAAGCTCTTATGGAGGTTTTTTACTTGAATTTTAGGGGTCATATCTACTTACCAAAAAACATCTCAGTTATTGCATAATTGCTGAGCAATATAAGAATAGATGAGCTCACAACGGCCATGGTTGTTGCGCGGCCAACACCCTTTGCCCCCTTATCAGAGCTATATCCGCTATAGCAGCTAACTGTGGAGATAATGATACCGAATACAAACGCCTTCACAAGGCCGGAAATCACATCCATACGCTCTAAGTATTTGAATGTATTGATAATATAATTAGCGCTGTTGAAATCCAGCTTATGTACGCTTACCATATAGCCACCCATAACTCCTATAATATCTCCAACAAATACCAGGCACGGCAGTGTTACGGCAGCAGCCAATACGCGCGGAGAAACTAGATATTTTATAGGATCAGTGGAAAGAGTATATAGAGCGTCTATCTGCTCTGTAACCCTCATTGTACCTATCTCAGCGGCAATCGAAGCCCCCACCCTTCCAGCGACCATCAGCCCTGCAAGCACGGGGCCCAATTCCCTGGTAATAGAGAGCACAACCACGATTGCAATACTGCTTTCAGCGGAAAATCTAGCAAAGCCTGAGTAGCTCTGCAAAGCAAGCACAGCGCCGGAAAATATTGCAGTCATACCGACCACGGGCAGCGAGTAAAAACCAATATTCAAGAACTGTTGAGCGATAATCCGAAATTCATAAGGAGGCAAAAAAATTCCCACGATGGCCTTCATTGCAAAAATTACAAATTGTCCAACATTCTCTGAAAATCTTAAAATTTTGGCGCCTATATTCTGCGCGAAATTTATTATCATGTTCATTATGTTATATTTAGTATCGGATTATACCCCCATCCCATCCAAACCTCAAGCAGGCAGCCTGGATAAAATAATAGGCTAAATATTTATAAGGTATTTTTATCACCAAAATTGCTAGACGTGCTTTCCATAATATATCTTTTTTCCATATCATTCCAGCTATCACGCGTAATACGGAATGACTCCAGTAAATCATCAACTTTAGAAGATGGCAGCTTTTTAGAAATTAATGCATTTGTAAATAGCGATAATTGTAGGTAAAATATGCTGAGAGACTCCGCAAAAGACCCTCCCTTCTTCTCGTCAAATGAAGAGATCATGACATCAATCACGTTATGGACTTTAGATAAATTGGAAGTCCAATTAATTTGGTCATCTTTCGCTAATGATTCCTTTGCAGACAGTATGAAACTCATAGCTTTCTCGCATAAGGCAGCCATGATCATAATCGAACTAGATGACTTGATCTGCTGTGATTGATATTTATTTGCACATAATTTACTATAAGCCATTAATTTTCTGCTTTACTGTTAAAAACCAGAGTCGCTACTCATCATCGACTCCAGCATCATCGCCGACTGCTCCATCTGCATTTTCTGAATTTCAGACTTAATATATCTCGCAATAGCCTTTCTTACATCCTCTTGCTGACGTGTTTCTGCTTGGCTAAATGTTGTACGTGCAGTAGTTACATCACTACTTGCGGTCTGCAAAGCATTTGTAATTGGCCCGGTAGTACTATTTGCATAATTATCGAGATAATTATGCAAGCTTGCCGCAATACCGCGCGCAAACGATACATTGGTAAAAGTAGCCGCCCCGGCAATTGCAGGGTTATAGAACATGCTTAATCCTTCAAAAACACTTCCAGCATGTCCTTTAAGAATTGCACCAGTAGCACCTAGAGGTATGACATCAAGACCTATAGCACCACCACCAGTAGGAGTTGCTGTAGCTGCATAACCAACGCCACCAGGCATAGTGATATTCACACTAAAGCTATTTACATTAAAGCTTGGAGAAGTGCCAGGTAATAATGTCAGATCTGTACTGACGGTACCACCGCCGCCTCCTCCTCCTCCAGGCGCGGGAGCTATGTATAATGGGGCAATTAAAGTGTCTCGCCCACCCCCAATAACTAGGATCGGATCAGCAGTATAAAGAAAATTCAAACCTTCATATACACCTCCTGCACGTCCTATCATAGAATAGGTATTGGGCTTAATTTGAGCTATGTCGAAAGTATTATTAATAGGGATAATTGGATTCATGCCACCAATACTCAAAATGACTGGAGCACCTGCAGTACCCGGAAAGTTAAAAACAATATCACCCAATGCCATATCGACATCCTTAGTGCAGCTCCACAATGGTGTTAACCTTGGATCAAGAGCACCATTAACTGTTACGCTAGAAGCGACAGCGCCTGCTGGAAGAAATGACAAACCTAGGTTCCTAGTCCAATCAGAATTAAGAGTACCTGTTGCTAGAATATTTTCAGTCCCAGATGGAATATATGTATAGACTAACCTCGTCAATAGACCTGCAGTGACTGGCATATTATAGCCACCAGCAACAGCATTGAAAGTTGGGTCCAGAGCTGCCTCACATACTAAACCACCTAAACGATCTAGATATTGATATTTTCCATTTACAAATGCTCCAAATACTTGGTGATTAATAATCAATTGTAATGGCCATTCCGCCATATCAGTATAAGGAGCCAGCCCTCCTGTAAGAGCACTTAATCGAGCTAAAACTAAAGGATCAGACAGACCAACATTTAAGCTCAGACCACCTTGCGTCGTGTTACCAACTGGCGTGGAAGCCAAAGTACCAACTTGATTTACACTGGCGACACCGCCAATGCCGCCTCCGCCTCCACCAACCGTCGCGACTAGGGTCGTATCAAATAAAGCCCTAACCTGGGACAACTTCGTAGGATCAGCAAGCGCAGCATTCAAAACAGCATCATTTACAGTCAAATTCCTGGCAGGCAAAAGCTGTTGTGCGCTATTTCCAGGGAAATTAGTCCAGCTGATACCAATATCTAATAATGACGATATATTGCCAGGAGTAATGCCAGCGACTCTGCCGATAATTCTATCAACAGTACTCTGCAGGTCTCTAAGGATCGGCTTGTCACATAATACAGCTTCTTCAAGAGGTCTGTGATTTTCATCCAATTGGCTTTGATATGCGATAAATTGCTCAAGATTATTTACCACATCCACCAAATTCTTTATCGCAGCTTTTATCGCATCCGCATTTGGGCCAATCTCCAGACTACCCACCCCTTTCGTTACATTAGTCACAGTAAGAGAATCTACTCCAGTTACTGGGCTAGTAAATGTATTGGTTGGAGAGGTATGTAGACCGCGATCAATCCTGATTTCAGCATCGCTGCTATTGGTATATTGCACCTGTTTATTTGGGTCTAGCAAGAATGCCTGAGCACCAAATCCCCAATCAACTGATATGCCTTCAGGCCTGTTTGAAGTCAATCTTATTACATTTATTGCTGCTCCTCCATCAACTGAAACTGATTTATATGTAGCACTCACACCAGTGATAGAATCTAGAGCATTAATTTCATCAATTAGCGCATTAACTGTATCACCAGGAGGCACGAGTGTAAGATCTATATCTACACCATTTATATTGATATGATTAGGATTTAGTACCGCCGGGGTTGGAGGAATTATTGGTGGCCCCACCGGATCACCTGGATCACCAAACACACGATTAGCTATAGAAGTAAATCCATTTCCATCAGGCTTGTATATATCAATAGTCTGAGCATTAGGTGCATAGGTTTTTACTGCAGCAGGTAGGCCAACAGGAGGTAACAAGAAGAAATGATTTGCAGTTCCAGTACCATTCGACTCTATAACCAATTGAGCAGTATTCGTGCTAGCATTTACAGTAGTAATAGAGGCAGTGAGTCCAGCTATTCCGAGTCCGTTGATCGTACCCATAATAGTCGTTAAGCTATCAGCATTATTAATATTAAATAGATGAGCCGCACCTGTAGAATCAACAATACTAAAGGCCGCCACCCCTCCTCCGATAGCAGGAGCGATAACATTTCCTGCCGTACCACCTGCAGGAAAACCAACTTCTCTACCAGTAGCATCCAGGCATGTAATCACATATTTCTGAGTTGCAGCTAATGAATTTACCTGCACAGTATGCGAAACAGCAGCTGCTCCCGCAGTTGCGGTAACATCAACGGCCCCTTGCAATGTAGCATCCAAAGTAGCAGTGGATGTATTGTACAAGGAACTAGACGTATAGCCTGCTGTTGTTAGAGCAGAAACAGCTGATTCAAGAGATTGAGCCTGCTTTTGTAATTCTTGAATCGCTTCTTTAACGGCAACGGCTGTATCGCTCCCCTTTTTAGCTCTATCTACTGTCTTTTGTGATTTTTGCTTTGCTTCACTCGCTATAACTTTTGGGTCAACAACTACTCTACCCTTATCATCATATTTGATTGCGCTAGCAATTTGAGATAATGGGTCATCATCTTTCGCATTCAAAGCAGCAATAAAAGCTGACGTAAGGTCTCTCGTCAAAGACTTGTTAGTAGGGAAAAAACTACCTATTGACATAATATTAATCCAAATATCTTAATTTTACCATATTTCAAGCAATTTTCGTGCCACCCTACGCCGTCATCCCGGCCTTCGCCGGAATGACATCTCAAATAAACTGCATTATACAATGCTGAAGCTCCTTAGCCCCTTCTTTCTTTTTTACACTCGTAAAAAATATTTTCACACTCTTATTATAGCGCTCTTTTACAAAATCTAAAGCCTCTATTTTTAGCACTTCTCGATCCTTGATTTCATCTACTTTTGTGAAGATAATCTGCCAGTTTAGCTCTTTCGAAGATAGAAGATCCATAACTGCTACGTCATTCTCCTTAATCCCACGCCTGGAATCTATAAGAAGATTTATTAGCTTTAAACTAGGTGAGTTAAAAAGGTAATGGGTGATTAACTTCTCCCAATTTGCCTGCTGAGCCTTACTCACCTTGGCATAGCCATAACCTGGCAGATCTACAAGTATAAACCTACCTGCTACATCGAAAAAATTTATCTGCTGAGTGCGGCCTGGAGTATGAGAAACCCTTGCTAGGCTGCGGCGTGCGGTAACAAGATTTATCAGGCTAGACTTGCCAACATTGGACTTCCCTACAAACGCTATTTGCGAAAGAAAAATCCGTGGCAAATGCTTGATATTCGCCGCCCCTGCTATGAATTTTATCTCCTGACGAAATAATTTTTCCAATTGTATGCTCCATTCGTTCTTATCGTCACCCCGGAAATTGCGTAGCAATTATCCGGGGCCTATAACCACGATAGTTGAGATTTGTCTCAAGTACTAAGGCTATGGGTCCCGGATATTTTTCTTCGAAAAATTCCGGGATGACAACGTTACCTACTTTTATCCAGCTTATTAATATAATACTGCTGAACGATCGAAAGTATATTATTCCATGCCCAATATATGAGCAGCCCCGCAGGGAACCTTGAGAACATAACCAAGAACATAACCGGCATCAAACGCATAACGCTGGCTTGAATCGGATCAGCTGGCTCTGGGCTCATGCGCTGCTGCAGATACATTGTAAGCGCCATAAGCAGAGGCCAGACACCTATCATCAAATAGGATGGTGGGGTAAAAGCGAGCAGACCGAATAGGTTAAATACAGAAGTAGGATCAGGCGCGGAGAGGTCACGAATCCAGCCAAAGAATGGCGCATGCCTCATCTCGATCGTAACATAAAGTACCTTATATATCGAGAAAAACACAGGTATCTGGACAAGGAGCGGCAAGCAGCCTGACACAGGATTCACCTTCTCTCTTTTATAGAGCTCCATAACCTCCTGGTTGAAGCGGGTTTTATCATCGCCATATAGGGCTTTCATCCGCTCTATCTCTGGCGCAAGCGCTTTCATCTTCTTCATAGAACGGTATGATTTATTCGCAATTCCAAACATCAGGAGTTTGATAATCACTGTAACCAGCAAAATGCTCACCCCAAAATTTCCACAATATTTATAGAAAAAGTTCATAGTATGGAACAAAGGCTTGGTCAGAATATAGAATATCCCAAAATCAATGGACCTATCGAAGAGCGCTATATTATATTTCTCAGAATAATCATCCAGTAAATCAACCTTCTTAGCCCCAGCAAAAAGTAAATTCGTGAAATCCAGACTCTTACCAGCCTCAACAATATATTGCTGCCCTAGGAAATCCACCTGATACCTATCTTGACCAGCCAAAACCCCATAAGTAAAGTTAGAGCTATAGCCATATCTTTGATCAGGGATTAACGCTGTAAGCCAGTATTTATCGGTGATACCTATCCAATTTACTTTACCAGATTCAAAGCGTTTTGCCTTTTTATCCTTGATATTTTCGTAAGTAAATTCTTCTAAACTATCCGCAATCGCACCAATTGGCCCCTCATGCAAAATATTGCTTGAAGACTCAACTTGCGTAAATGTCCTATTGATAAGCCCATAAGGTCTTAGAAGAACAGGCTTTGCTGAGTTATTTATCACGCTTTGGGTAATGGAAAACATGTAATACTGATCTATAGAAACTGATACTCGGAATTCTATATTATCATTATTCTTCCAGCTCAAATTTACAGTCTTACCGGTTTCCAATATATTGCTATCAGCCTTCCAGATACTATTGCTATCAGGAAGCGCTGTTCGGTTAGAGTCGCTATTCCAGCCTATTTCCGCGAAATAAGCACCTTTTGTATTTGAGGGCGAAAATAGCTCTACCTCAGATTCATTATTCCCAACATCCTGCTTATAATCAGCTAGCGTAATATCGTCAAAGCGAAGCCCTTTCAAAGCTATAGAACCATGAAGATGCGGCGTGGAAATCTTGACCCTATTATTTGAAGTCAAAGCTTCTGCACGCTCCACAGGCTTATGCTCTTCAGGGGCTCGTATAGCTGATTGAACCTTGATCTCGCTCATCTCATTATGATAGCCTCTATGCTGAGCTGCCAGAGCTGCAAGCCTTGGCTTCTCGTAAAAATACTGCCAACCTAAGATGATACCAACAGCCAATAGCATGGCCACAACAAGATTAAAATTATTATTATTCATGAGTTTAAATTGAAATTTAAAGAGGGATTCTACCCATAAATCACATAGATTGCAAGCTATACTCATTTTTGCAAAAATTTTTATTTTTTTAAAACAACAAGAGTTAGTAAATAAATTAATTACTACTTGTCAAATAATTAATTTTATGCTAGCATTGAACTATAGGCTTAACTTTTTTGTTAAGTACGTAAGAAAATTAACTAATATTAATGGTAGGTATATCATGGGCACAGAATCAACAGCAAGAAATGGGCACCAGAGAACGAAGAGCGATGGTAGCAATGTAGTGATAACAATGGCCAGTAATGCACTGTTAAGATTACAAGAGGCTGGTGTAGCGAATCCAGGACTTGCCCACAATCTAGCTAATGCTCAACTAAAACACTCTCCTCTCACTGCACATAGGGGCTCAGCTGCAAGCGACATTGGTAGCCCATCAGCTCGAATGAAACATGCTGCAAGTGTAGATCAATTAAATATTGCTACATCTTCTTCTAGCAAAGAAATAAATTTTGGTTTTGATAACCAGATAGATCTAATTGATCTACTAGACCCAACATCATTACATAAATCAGCATCTTCTCTTAATGCACAAACAGCAGCTGCTGAGTCTATGGCAAATATGATGGTTGCAACGAAAGCGCCAGTAGCAACAGCGCCTACAGAAAAGGCTATATCAACCAATGTAAAAGCAGCGCAAGAGCCTATTGCCAAAGCAGTAAAGCTATCTGGTTTTACAAAGGCCAAAGACGTGCTACTAGCACATAATATTATTGTATCTCTTAACGGTGAAGAAGACATAAATCTAAAAGATGATGTGGCTATTGCATTATTAGACCTCGGCATTACCGGATACGCAGCAACCAACCCTGTTGTGTCCATGATATCAACTCACGTCTATACATCCTACAAAGGTCTTAAAAAAGCCATTTCTGAACCAGCGCTAAAAGCTCAAATAAAGTATTATCTTGAGCAATATGCTGTAAATACACTAAATGTAGAAAGTTCAAATGCGCAGTCATCCCACACTTATCATGATAAGCTAGTGGAGGCTGCTGAAAAGATTTTAACTAGTAATAAAAATCTTACTTCTATTCTTTCTACAGCTGAAATTCTGGCACAAAATATAGAAGGCGATTTACACGTTACAAGAGGTGTTACATACGATTTTGCACGAATCATTAAAGATGCTCTTTATAACAAAGGTATAGAAGGCATTAAGGCTAAAATATCAGCCGCTACGACACCAATAGTTGAAGAGCATACTACCACCGCAGACACAAATACCGCATCTGCCTCTTCCGCTGCTTCTGATACTGCCGATACACACTCCATAAAATCAGGACCTTTTGATAACAACGAGGAACTAGATAACAATTCCGTAGTTCTTGTTGCAGAATCTAGTACCCAGCTGGTGGAAGATGATGACGATAATTTGGATGCTCTCATCGCAAGATTAGCAGCCAAGAAAAACCTTAGCAGTAGCGCATTGCTGGATAATCAGAACGAGATTCATGTAGTAGGTGATACACACGATGCTGCAGAATGACACCACAAAATCCCAGAAGTTAGCCCCCCGACTTCTGGGATCATATCCCAAAATGAGTTGCCGCCCTAACCGCTTCTATTAGCTTTGCCATTATGGAATTGATCACCAAAAATAACACGGCAAACATAACCCATATTTGCGCCGGAGTAACTACGAAAAAAACCTGCAGGTTCGGCATAAGTCTAGAAAGCACCCCATTACTAATCAAAAAGCCAAGACTAACGGCAATGAAAGGCGAAACCAGCTTAAAAGCGAGTATAAAACTTTGATTCACAGTAGAAGCAATGAAATTGCTCAAATCACCTAAATCAGGCAAAGCGCCGACCTTAAAGACCGAATAGCTGTCAATCACCCCTTCGAAAAATAAATAATGAGTATCGGTTGCAAAAATTGCCGCATAACCAATAATAAAAAGAAAATTACTGATAAGAGATATTTGGGTATCATGATTCGGTTCAAAGAACATCGCAGCGCTAAGCCCGGACTGCATCGATATTACAGAACCCACAACATCCAGAGCTAAAAAACATATTTTTGCAGCAAGTCCGATTATTATCCCAAGCATAACCTCCACGATCAGCAATGTCAGATATGTTCCTGTGCTGAAAGGATATTTCGGCATATGCTCATGCAATATGGGATAAAGCACTATGCAAGTCACAAGAGCCAATCCCAGCCTACCACGCATCAAAATATAGGTTGCACCTATGGCAGGAAACTGAGTCAATGCAGCACCCAGCCGCGCAAATATAAGCGACATGTGAACTATAGTTTCTGCTGATGTTTCATGTAACAATTTTAGTACCTTGAGCTATTTTAAAACAATAATTTAGATTGTCAAATTCCCAGAACTTCCTTGGGATCAAAACTAATATTAAACGCTTTCCAGATATTATACCGATCTGGAGGTAAATTCTGGAACGGGCTAGCCTGCCATACGGCGCGCACTGCACTGTCTATAGCAGCCTTACACACGTTACCAGCGCTTACTGGGCATTTCGACTCCACAATCTTCACCTGCTCCACACTGCCATCGGGCTTTATCGCTATATAAAGTGTGATGATTATCTCGTCCGCATTTTGCACACCTATTGGCACATTCCATTTATCCTGAATCTGTTGCCTTATTGCCTGCTCTTCACTAATAGAAAGGGGCTTATCCTCATTAAATTGTCCTATAGCTTCTTCTATAGCATCACTTTTTGCTGCCACAGCCCTTTTATTAGAAGCTGCCTCCTTCCCCGCAGAAGCCTTTTCTAATGTTTTTAAAAGCGAGTCTATATCTTTTGCGGTAGGTAGCTTCTTCTTTTGCGGAATTTTTGGCTTTGGTTTATTTGCATCCTGCTTTACTTCAGCTTTGTTCGATTTCTTCTCCTTCTTATCCTCAACCTTATCTTTAATATGTACTACATCCTTCTTATTTTCTGGTTTTTTTTCTTCCTGGTCGCGCTTGGACTCTTGCTTGGCTTCAAGCTCTTCTTTGTTTTTGCTTTCATCAGCTTCTGGCTCATCAGCTTTGGTTTTCTGGACTTTTTTGGCCTTTTCTTCCTCTATTTCTTTTTCTTTCTGTATTTTTTGTGTTTTTACATTGGAAATACTATCTACTGGAAGAATCTCAAATGTAATGATCTGCGGCTGCAGATCACGATTGAATAATGACGGTAAGCCATAATGGAAGAGCAAAAACATCACCAAGTGAAATACCAGCGATATGGCTACATAAAACCCGAAAGGCCGATCATTATTTGTCATTTTTTATATTTGTAATTAGTGCAACCTTGCTAAAGCCGGCTGCATTTATCTCACCCACTACCGCCATAATTTTCCCATACGACAGATTCTTATCACCACGAACAAAAATTCGTGTATCCATTTTGGCTTTGGTTATGGCTTTCAGCTTCTCTATAAGATTATTTTCCTCTATTTTACTATCCATTATATAAACCTTGCCATGCTTATCAATAGACACAGCTAGCGGCTCATCACTACCTGCAACAGGCGTAGACTTAGTTTCAGGCAAGTCCACGTTAATCCCCGAGATCATCATAGGCGCCGTGACCATGAATATAACAAGCAGTACAAGCATAACATCAACCAAAGGGGTGATATTGATCTCACTAACCAGCTGATGCTTTGAACGCCCTCTGCCAGGAGTTTGCATACTCATCATCATTATAATTTCTCCTCATCTATTGCTCTGGAAAGCAATGTGTGAAGCTCATAGCTAAAATCTTCCAGCCTATTGCCGATATTATTCACCTGCCCTGCCAAGAAATTATAGCCTATCATTGCAGGAACAGCAGCCAAAAGTCCGACAGCCGTCACTAAAAGCGCTTCTGCTATGCCAGGCGCGACAACGGCAAGGCTAGTATTATTCGATCCAGCAATAGACTGGAAACTATGCATAATGCCACATACTGTTCCAAATACCCCAACGAATGTGGCGGAAGAACCAACTGTGGCCAAAAACCATAGATTTTGCATCAATTTCTCATTTTCACGATTACGTACCAAATACATGGCCTGACCTAATCTATCCTTGAGCCCTACCTTGAGACTGGCATCACGAGTTTTTGAAGAATCTTGGCGCTTACACTCACCCATCGCGGCTACAAAAATCGCTGCCATAGGATTATCGACAGATTGTTTGATACGCTCGTAAAGCATGTCCAGAACCTGTCCAGACCAGAAAAGATTCTCGAAAGCAGAAACCTTCCCACGCACATATTTATATTTATAATATTTATCTATGATGATAGCCCATGACACGACTGAGGCAGCAACTAATAGCAACATCACTACCTGGGCTATAATATCTGCTGACACTATCAGCTCCCAAATCGAGATTTTAGGTGCCACCACCGCTATTTGCCCTGGTACTTCTGGTGTTTCCATATCTTTACTCTTTATTTAAAATTTATTCTAATAAACTCAATTATCTCCTCAGGCTTTGCCGCAAGGTCAAAATGCTTTACATATTTTCCGTTTTTATCCATCAGATAAATAAACGACGTATGGTTGACAAGATAGTCATTACGGCCCTTATCACTGCCTGGCATCACTTCATAATATACTTTAAACAAATCTGCAACTTCTTTAATTTGCTCAGCTGTGCCGGTAAGAGCTACAAATTTGTGATGGAAATTCGTTGAATAGAGCTTCAGCAATGCCACATTATCACGAGCTGGGTCTACCGTAATGAACACTGGGTTAACCGGAATTTGATATTTATCTAGCGTATCCATCACGCTGCTTATTTTTTGAAGAGTCGCTGGGCAGATGTCAGGACAATAGGTAAATCCGAAGTAAATCATGCTAGGCTTGCCAATCAGAGACGAGCTCTTGAACTCATTTCCATCTTGGTCTGTTAATGTAAATTCCCCACCGATATGGGCAAGATTCTCATGCTTTTGCAATTCCTTAGGGCCAGGCTTTGTTACAATGGGCGAAGCCAAAAAGAAGTATAAAGCCACTGTTATCACAACAAAGGCAATTACTACCAAAACTTTGGTAAAGCTATTTGAATCATTAGAATTATTGTTCTTAGTCATTTTGTTTCTCCGTTGATGACATTTTAATCCAATGTCCTAGACCATTCAGGGTCAGAGGCATCAGTATGCGTAGGCAATAGTCTCTCATGATAGCCGGTTAAATCCACCGAATATATGCGACTTTTAGAACCTATGTTCTTGACAGGTGGCTCCTCACGCGTGAACATAATTACCCTGCCATTCGGAGCCCAAGTAGGCCCTTCCGTCAAATATCCATTGGTGATCACCCTCTCCCCAGTCCCATCTGGCCTCATAACTCCGATAGAGAAGCCATAATCGCGAGTCATTTTTGTGAAAGCTATGTAATCGCCACGTGGTGACCATGTTGGAGTATAATGACTACCCCCACCAAAGCTTATTCTTTCCTGGTTGGAACCATCCACATTCATGGAATATATCTGTGGTGAACCGCCCCTGTCCGAGGTAAATACGATCTTTTGCCCATCAGGTGAATAGCCTGGAGAGGTATTAATCACAACCCCATGTGTTAGTTGGCGAGTACGTTTGCTCGCAAAATCTATTTCATATATATTAGTTGCACCATTTTTTGCCACTGAAAAGATGGCCTTTGTGCCATCAGGTGAAAAACGTGGAGCAAAAGACATGCCCTGGAAATGGCCAAGAACTGTGTCCTGGTTAGTGGCGAGATTTTTTATATAAAGCCGAGCCTTGTTATTCACATAAGATAAATAGAGCGCCTTATCAGCCTTTGGTGAGAATCTTGGTGTAAGAACCAAATTACGACCATCTGTCAAAAATTTGTTGTTAGCCCCATCCTGATCCATTACAGCAACGCGCTTTATGCGCTTCTTGCCACCACCCGTTTGGGAAATATATATAATTTTCGTATCAAAATAGCCTTTATCCCCAGTAACCCTTTCATATACCTGGTCTGAGATTTTATGGGCCAGCTTACGCCACAGGTTCTGTGGCACTTCAAAGATTTGAGATACTATGTTTTGCTCAGAAACTGTATCCCACAAAACAAAACTCACCTCAAATTTGCCTGATTCCAAGCGCTTTACATTTCCGTTAAGCAATATTGTAGCATTAATCTGGCGCCATGCTGCAAATAATGGCCTATGAGACACTCCATGTTTATGTTCTATAAAAGCTGTTTTGGGCAGTGGCCTAAAAAGCCCCGAACCCTTAAGGTTATTGGTTATCACCTCAATCATCTCATGGGCTATTCTATGAGCACTCCCATCTTCACCAGCAAAGCTATTAATAGCTATTGGAACCGGATCTGCGTGGCCACGCGTAACGTTGATTGTTTGAACCGCAGAAGCGCTTAAAGAAGTGATAATGCAGATTATGAATAGTAGCGACTTGTACATCTTTAAAAAATCCTCATATAAACTGCCATCGAGAATACAGAACAACCCTCTATATGTCCAATATTTTGCTACATAATAGCCCTCTATATTTGATAAATATACAAAAAAGCATCCAGATACTAGAAATTCGTATTTTATCTGTTATGTTTTATTTGCAGTAATAACAGACACCAACCCAAATGCGCATTCTTTTAAGCATCATAGCCATAATTTCGATAGCCGCTGGAATGGTATTATATCCTGCCACAAGATGCTGGCTTGTGAAGAAAGGAATCGAATCTGTAGTAAGCTCGAGCTCTGTAAAGCTTGAGTTAGGCTCTCTTGAGGCATCCAACACTGAAGTCAGAATAAAAAATGCTCATATATTTGTAAATGGTCATGATGCCATTAATATCGAAGATATAAAAGTTACATATGACTTTAATGAAATGATCAGCAGCAAAAAGCTTAAATGCCATATCAGTCTAGGCGAAAAGGCTACTATAATAGGAGAGAAGGCTGAAATAGCAGCGGAAATAGATTATTTCGCCTCATCACTCAAAAAATATGACATCAAGCTGGAGCTCTCAAAACTATCCAGCTCTATCTTTGCTGAATTGGGGGTCAACATCTTTACAGGCAAATGTAATATAACAACCACGCAAAATAACCAGCATATAAGCGACTGCAGTATTAATGATGGTAAAGCCCACCTGGCTGTGGACATGCATGCTGCAGCTGATTCCCTTTCAATCGAAGGCCATGCGAAAGAGCTACCTATAGATCTACATAAATTATTCCATCATATGGTCCCTAAGGATGATACGATGCAATATATATATGATAATATCTCCGGAGCAATAATCAGGAATGGTAAATGGAAGATTAATCTAGATAAGGAATTCTTTACCAATTACAAGATGAAGCCAGAGAATCTTGATGGTGAATTTAATATAGAAAACATAAACCTAAGCTATGACCCAGATTTTCCTGCAATCAAAAAACTTAATACTAATTTAAAACTTAAGGGAAGTTTACTGGATTTCAACATCCCTAGTGCTTTTTCTAGCAACACCAAACTCTCCAATGCAAATGTCGCTATTGACTGGGGCGTAGAAGGTGCGGCTCAAGTAGTCGTTAAAGCAGATAGTAAAGGCCCTGTAGCCGATCTTACTGACTTTATTTCGAAAGATACCCTAAAGTCTTTGACTGAATCACGGATTGATCTCACAAAGATCAAAGGGACGGCTATAACCAAAATAGCAATGAATATACCTTTGGACGATGCCAAAAGCACCTATGATGTGGCAAGCTCCTTAAACGCCGTTGGGCTTGATGTATTTGGTGATGATCTGGTTCTTTCCAAAGGCTCTTTAAAAGCTTTTTTTGATGGGGAGCATGTTAAAATTGCCGGAACTGGTATGATCAATGACTTCAGTAGTAATATAGATTTCTTAAACAATCTAGATGAAAAATCAGAATTTGATAACATCCTTAATGTTAAATTAAAATTTGCAAAACAAACACCTAGCCATAAGATCCCTCTTATTTCTGTTGTAGAAGGAAATGCAGTTTTGGACTTTATCTATAGAAATAAGGGTGAGAAGGTCGAGTTCTCAGCCAACTCAAACCTAGCTGGTCTAGGCTTCGGCCTATCCAAACTGGGGATATATAAGCCTGCCGGAAACAAAGCTTCTTTGGACTTCAAAGGCTCTAGCATCTCGGGTGATACACCATTCACGCTTAGCCTAAAAGGTACTAACTTGGATGTTGTTGGATCTGGATCAATTGGCTCCAAAATGACTAAAATCTCATTTTCTAAAGTACACAGCAATGAAACCAATATCAAAGCAGAGCTGCAGATGGAGCCTAAATCTATTCGTACAAGGGTAACAGGCTCGTTTTTGGACCTGTCAAACAGCAATATGATGCAGTTCCTAACCAAAGATACCAGCGGCACAGCAACAGATATTGAAATAGCTCTGGACCAAGTCAGACTTAAAAATGATATATATCTAAACACATTCAAGCTGGGAATGAAATGCAGCTTGAAAAAATGTAGCTTTGGTATGATGGATTCTAATATTGGCACAAAAATGTTTAGTATGGTGCTTTTACCCCATGATGATCACGAGGAATGGGAAATTACCACAAGCAATGCCGGTGCTATATTTAAGGGGCTGGATATGATGCAAAATGTTAAATCTGGTGATCTATCATTAAAGGTTAAGACCAATATTAGAGAAGCCAAAGAAGG
>JAYUHP010000051.1:0-5990 GCA_043766875.1 Rickettsiaceae bacterium | reverse complement strand
GCCAAAAAGAAATGGGCTGATATAGTTTCTAGAAAAACTAATACGCAGCAGAAGGGTATATAACTCACATCACTCCCCCAACAAAATCTCCCTTATGCCGCCTATTCTAAACAAATATATTGATGATAGCTATTATATCTATTATAGTGATACTAGCTATAATTAATACAAAGTTATATTATGAAATATGTTAATAGTAGGGAAGCTCAGAATAATTTTGGTGACTTGATGAATTCAGCCATAAAGGAACCAATTGCTATTCATAAATATGGGAAGCCTTCAGCTGTGCTGATCTCTCATGAAGAATATATGAAATTTTGCAAATTAGAGGACTTATATTGGCTGAATAAAGCCAAAAGAGCCGAAAATGGTGGTTTTCTTTCGGAAGATGAAACTGAAGAATTTTTAGCTCAAATCTTAAAGAGCTGATTTGTGAAAATTATTTTATCCAAAGATTCTGTAAAGTTTATAAAAAAACTCCAGGACAAACAGGCGAGGCAAATAGCTATTAAAATTAAGGAATTAGGAAGTGTGGGTCATACACATGATAGCAAGCTGCTTAAAGGTTATAAGGAACATTACCATAGAGTGGATGTCGGAGAATTTAGAATAATTTATCAGCATGATGGAGATAACGTACTTATTATACTCGTAGGGAAAAGAAATGACGATGAGGTATATAATCTTTTGAAAAGGAAAAAGGACTAGTACAATTTTGAAAATAAATCTTGAAAAACCCGGCAAATTGCCGTACCATAATGTTAGTCAATTATATTTATAGTATTCGTATGGCAAAATCTAGTGCTAAAGCACTTAAAGAACATGTGAGATTTGAAGCTAGAATTACTCCTCAGCTGAAAAAAATGTTTACTAATGTAGCTGCGATGCAAGGTACGAATCTTACGAATTTTGTAGTATCGAGTGCAAAAAAAGAAGCTGAATCTATACTTAAAGAAAGAGTTTTAATTGACCTTAGCTTAGAGGATATGAAATTTATGGTAGACTCATGTCTGGCAGGAGGTGGTGAGCCGAATGACCGGATGAAGAAGGCTGGTGCAAGATATAAAGCATCTATTACCAGTTAGCAGATGCAAGACAGTTTTCAAGTTATTACGTTCGATAAATCATATAGTTTTCTTGATTTCGATTGTGGAATAGATCATTTAAACAAATATCTAACTAACTATGCATCTCAGGACATCAAAAGATATTTAGCTTCGGTGTTTGTATGTATATCCAAGAATGATAATGCTAAAAAGGTAGTTGGTTATTATACATTATCTTCAAGCTATATTGATATAAGTTCTTTAGGTGAAAGCTATACCAAAAAGCTTCCTCGTTATCCATATTTTCCAGCAGTGCTTATTGGCAGACTTGCAGTAGACAAAAACCATCAAGGTAAAGGAATGGGATACTGGTTATTAACTGATGGTCTTTATAAAGCGCTAAAATCAGAAATAGCAGCTTTCGGTGTCGTAGTTGAGGCTAAAAATGATAAAGCAGCAAGCTTCTATAAAAATTATAAGTTTGATAAATGTGTAGGGAATACCAGTAAATTATTTTTGCGGATGAGTATTATAGCTGAAATGTTTAAGTAACAAGTCCATCAGATATTTTGTGTAAGTAGATTTTTAGGGCCGAAGAGTATAGTAAACTGATTCAGCGCTAATTTCCAATCCCTAATCTGTACTAGTCACTCCCCCAACAAAATCTCCCTTCTGCCGCTGTGGTTTGGCTCGGAGATAATTCCTTCGCTTTCCATACGTTCTACAATAATTGCAGCTCTGTTATAGCCTATACGAAGGCACCGCTGTATATAGCTTGTAGAGACTTTACGCTCGCGTTTCACTATCTGCACAGCCTGAGAATAAAGTGATTCATCATCAGCGCCTTCTTCGCCGAAGACCATATTTTCTGGCCCTGTCTCATCCTGATCTTCCGTTACGGAAGTAACATAATTAGGGGATCCTTGCGCCTTCAGGAACTTCGCTATCCTTTCCACTTCCTTATCATCTACAAATGGCCCATGTAGCCTGGATACAGTTGAAACACTGCTAACATACAGCATATCTCCCATGCCAAGAAGCTGCTCAGCGCCTTGTTCTCCCAAAATTGTGCGGCTGTCTATTTTGGACGTCACTTTGAAGCTGACTCTGCTAGGGAAGTTGGCTTTGATCACACCCGTAATAACATCAACGGAAGGTCTCTGAGTTGCCATAATCAAGTGAATCCCAGCGGCCCTAGCCATTTGCGCAAGGCGCTGGATAGAGGTTTCAATATCTTTGCCAGCAACCAGCATCAGATCGGCCATTTCATCAACTATCACAACTATGAATGGCAGGGGTTTCATATCTATCGGCATGGATTCGTATATAGGTTTACCAGTTTCTATATCAAACCCGGTTTGTACAGTCCTCTCAAGCATTTCTCCACGCTTTGATGATTCTTCAATCCTTGCATTAAAGCCGCTAATATTACGTACCCCCAAATTGGACATCAGCCTATAGCGGTTCTCCATCTCCTTTACAGCCCATTTCAACGCAACCACAGCCTTACCAGGCTCGGTTACAACAGGCGTGAGCAGGTGAGGGATATCTTGATAAACGGAGAGTTCAAGCATTTTTGGGTCAATCATTATGAATTTACATGAGTCAGCCGTATGCCTGTATAAAAGCGAGATAATCATTGCATTAATTGCCACGGACTTGCCAGAACCTGTCGTGCCTGCAACCAGCAAATGCGGCATTTTTGCGAGGTCCACGACAGCTGGGCCGCCGCCTAAGTCTTTCCCAAGAATAATAGGAAGTCCGAGGGAATGATCATTATATTCCTCAGTTTCGATTAGTTCCCTGAGGCTGAAGAATTGACGAGTTTCATTGGGAATCTCAATCCCCAGGGCATTTCTGCCAGGCATAACGGCAATACGAGTGGAAATCGCGCTTAGAGACCTAGAAATATCATCTGAAAGCCCTATCACGCGGGAGGATTTGGTTCCGGCTGCTGGCTCAAATTCATATAATGTTACCACCGGTCCTTGGTGGATATCCAGCATCGTGCCCTTGACTCCGAAATCACCAAGCACTTTGATTAGCTGCTCTGCCTTTGCCTGAAGCTCTGCAGGAGTTTCCATCTTAATTTTCTGATTATGATAAGTATCTAGCAGCTCTACATCTGGCAGAGTATAATTGCCGGTAGATGGCCTGATCATTGGGGCTTTAGTGAGCACAGCTGCTGCCATTTTTGGCTCTATAGCATCATCATTCCTGCTCATGGCTGGCTCTCTACGCTGCTGCGGAGTAGGGCGTTGGGCGTTGATGTCATCCCGACGACTTGCCACGGCGAAGCCTTTTTGCGAAGCCTGGAAGCTGGGATCCAGTTTAATAAACTTCTGCATCCCAGACAGTGCTGTTAAAAACTCAGCCAAATCATGCCCAGATGCGACTACTAGGCCAAATACTGCCAAAGTAAGCGCAGCTAGCGGCGCGATTGGTCCAACGAAGTCAACTATAGGCTTTAGCTGCCAGCCTATCACCCCTCCAAAATTATCTGGAAGGAAGCTGAAATTCAAATAGGCAAAGCTGCTAGCAAAGAGGCTTACAGAAGCAATTCCTAGTAAAACTCTGCCCCACCAAAATTTCAGCTCTTTCCTCTGCCACAAAATCTTTATCCACAGCCCAGAGAGTACAAGATAAAAACTAGCTGCCACCCCAAAAAACTGTAGCAGCAGGTCTGCTATAATACTTCCTGCATGTCCCATAGCGTTCTGAGGTTCATGCTCGCTGAAATTATTCCACGAAGGATCTTCGCTATTATAGGTGACAAGCGCAGCTGTCAAGAATAGCAGCATGGATGCTTGCAGCAATATCTGTACCCTATAATCGCCAAAAATTTTGCTCAAAAATTTCATTTTGTTCCATACTCTAAGTCTGTTCAAACTATGGATTATACTCAATTACTGCCAAATGCGCAAAAGCTTCCGACTTTGAACTGGCAATATTTTCATGTGGTAATGATTATACCCGGCAATTAGCCTCTAACAAAATCACTAACTGCCGGCTCTAACATTCCTATACCCGGCAATTAGCCTCTAACAAAATCACTAACTGCCGGCTATAACATCCCTATACACGGCAATTAACCTCTTGCAAAATCACTAACTGCCGGCTATAATACTCCTATACCCGGCAATAACTGAAGGCGAATATATGGTAATAGTAGGCAGAAAGAATGAAATAGAGCTCTTAGAACAGATAGTTGCTTCTAAGCAAGCTGAGTTTGTGGCTGTACATGGAAGAAGGAGGATAGGCAAAACATATCTCATTCAACAAGTGCTATCTAAGACAGCTGTTTATATGGGATGTAGTGGAATTAAAGATGGTTCTATGCAAGATCAGCTTTTAAATTTTAACCAGGGTTTCATATCTACCTTCTATCCCGGGGTGGATATACAACCTCCTCAAAATTGGCGTCAAGCTTTTGAAATGCTTACTAATGAGGCAAAAAAGCTTCCTCAAACCACAAAGATTGTAGTTTTTTTAGATGAACTTCCATGGCTTGCTACCAATAAATCTTCTTTGTTACAAAATCTTGACTATATCTGGAACACAGAATGGTCAAAGTTACCAAACTTTAAGCTTATAGTCTGCGGTTCGGCTGCTAGTTGGATTTTGGAGAACCTTATCAATGCGAAAGGAGGTTTGTATAATAGAATCACCAAATCTATCCTCTTGAAGCCATTTGATCTTGGAGAAACTAAAGAATTTTTAGAATATAAGAAGATCAAAGTTACCCAGCAGCAGGTTTTGGATATTTACATGGTTATGGGTGGAGTTCCTTATTATTTAAATCAACTGGATAATTCCAGATCTTTTGCACAGATAATCAACGATCTTTGCTTTAAAGAAGATGGATTGCTTTATGGGGAGTTCCCAAGATTATTCAGATCATTATTTGATAGTTCTGAATTGAATTTACAAATTGTCAAAGAGATTGGGCTTAAGCGCTATGGGGTTTCCTTCGCAGAATTGCTGGAAAAAACGGGTAAAAAAGCTGGTGGAAGGTTCCAAGAAAGGCTGAATGAATTGGAGTCCTCAGGTTTTATACAGAGCTTTTTACCATATGGACGAAAGCAAAGGGGGCATCATTATAAAATCATAGACCCATATATCTCTTTCTATCTAAAATGGATTGCTCCTATTGTTAATGGTAATTCAGTACCACATGGAGTCGAATATTGGTCAAGTATTGTCTCTTCGCCAAGTTGGAACTCGTGGGCTGGTTATTCATTCGAATTAATTTGCTACACTCATATAGACAAAATTATTAAAGCCTTGAAGTTAACTGGAGTTAGTTGCAAGATCAGTGATTGGAGGTATAAGCCAATGGCAAAAAATGATGAGGTTGGGGCGCAGATAGATTTAGTGATAGATCGCTCAGATGGTGCAATTACTTTGTGTGAAATAAAATATTCTAAGGAAGTTTTTGCTATTGATAAGCCATGTGCCAAAAATTTAATAAACAAAATGGATATTTTTGAAAAGCAGCTCAAGTCTCCAAGGCAGATATTCTGGGCGATTATAACAAGTAGTGGTTTCAAGAAAAATATCTGGTCAGAGGATTTGATCAATCAATCAGTTGAGTTGAAGCATTTGTTTTAAGGTATAATATGTCTGGCCAAAACGGAGTCTATTCCGAATTATTTAAAGTAACTCCATATCATAAGAATATTGCACGCTCCATTTTGAAAGAGCCCAAATATTATTTTTTTGACATTGCAAGAGTTGCAGATAAAGCTGCCAGGCTTGAAAACCTAGTAGCATGCGCTTTGCTCAAAGAAATCCATTTTTTGGAGGATACAGAAGGTCTTTCAGGCAAATTACATTATTTACGTATTAAAGATCAAGGTGAAATTGATTTTCTAGTTGTAATAGATGATAAGCCTGTCTTATGTATCGAAGTCAAGTCTTCTGATAAAGAACCTTCCAAAAAAT
>JAYUHP010000050.1:0-2243 GCA_043766875.1 Rickettsiaceae bacterium | reverse complement strand
TCAAAGGTCTAATAATTTCATGCATTATCTGCATAAGGAATGGACAAAGCGCTATGCAGAAAAAGAATCTTTCTTCAATGAACTATATGTAAGCATCTTATATAAAGCTGATACTGCCGGTGTTGCAATACTTGAGCATTTATATAAAAAACTCAGACATAAATCAGATAAAACATCATGGGAAAATGACATGCGTGAGATGTCTGAAAATCTGGATGAAATGTCAAGTAGGGTGGTGAATACTTTTAAAGACTATGGAGCCAAGGTGTTGGAAGTTGTTACTTCGGGCAATGGTGATTATTGTGAAATACTGGAGTTTTTGGGCACTATATTGAATTGTGGACATTCTATGCCAATGAGAGTTCCTAGGATTGATATAGGTCACTATATCCCAACACATAGGCTATTTTTTGGCTCAAAGTCTTTGGAAGCGAGAGGGCCAGACGGTCAGAAATATGCTGGCATTATAAGTGTGAGAGAATATGGTCCAGCTACTCATGCTGGAATGTTTGATAGATTCCTTCAGAGTCCATATGAATTTGTGCTGAGTCAAAGTTTTGTTTTCGCAAACAGGACAGTAGCTATTGGTAAGATGCAATTGCAACAAGATAGAATGATCCAAGCAGAAGATAAAGCTGTCTCTCAAATACGTGAGATTTCCTACGCTCTTGATATGGCAGTGAGTGGAGAGATAGGATTCGGTGAACATCATTTTTCATTATTATGTGTTGATAGGGATGTAAAACAATTAGAAAATACATTATCTATGGCTGCTGTGGAGCTTTCCAACTGCGGCATGCAGCCAGTAAGAGAGAAGGTGAATTTAGAGCCAAGCTATTGGGGGCAGCTTCCAGGAAATATGGATTATATAGTTCGTAAAGCAACCATCAATACGCTCAATCTATCAAGCTTTGCATCTATGCATAATTATCCCATGGGTAAGGTTGCTGGTAATCATTGGGGAGAATATGTAACCGTTCTTGATACTACATCTGGTACTCCATATTATTTCAGTTTCCATGTGCGTGATGTTGGTCATACATTGATTATAGGTCCAACTGGTGCTGGTAAAACGGTATTGATGAATTTCCTATGTGCTCAGGCCCAGAAATTTAGACCACGTATGTATTTCTTTGATAAAGATCGTGGTGGTGAGATTTTTATCAGAGCTTTGGGAGGAAGATATACTGTTATAGATCCAGGATCTGAATGTGGATTTAATCCTCTCCAGCTTCCTGATAATGGAGAGAATAGGACATTCATTTTGGAGTGGCTAAGGCTGCTTGTGACAGTGAATAAAGAACCTATATCTGCAGAGGATTTGAAGGCATTATCGCAAGCTATAGAAGGTAATTATAAATTAGCTCTGGAAGACAGAAGGCTTAGTAATATAGTGCCATTTTTGGGTATAGATGGACCTGGAACCATAGCTGGCCGTATAGCGATGTGGCACGGGCATGGCTCTCATGCAAAGATTTTTGACAATGCTACGGATAGTATTGATTTGAGTAAGGCCAGAATTTTTGGCTTTGAGATGGCTGAATTGCTTAAAGATCCGATAAGTCTAGGCCCTGCACTTTTATACATATTCCACAGGATTAATATTTCGCTAGATGGCTATCCGACAATGATAGTTTTAGATGAAGCATGGGCTCTTATCGATAATGATGTTTTTGCTCCTAAAATTAAAGATTGGCTCAAAGTACTCAGGAAGTTGAATACTTTCGTAATATTTGCTACACAAAGTGTGGAAGATGCCGCAAAAAGTAAAATAAGCGATACTTTGATACAGCAAACAGCTACACAAATTTTTCTTCCTAATCTAAAAGCTACTGCAGTATATAGAACTTCTTTTATGCTTAGTGAGAGAGAATTTTCTCTCATTAAAACAACCGATCCTGGTACAAGATATTTTTTGATAAAGCAGAGTGTCAATGCAATAGTAGCAAGGGTAGATTTATCAGGCTTGACTAACATCATCAACGTACTTTCGGGCAGAAGCGATACAGTGATTATAGTGGATGAATTGCGTGCTAAATATGGAGATAATCCTGAGAAGTGGCTTCCTTTCTTTTACCAGAGGACGGGAGGAGGATTATGATACGTATAATTACAGGATACTTTCGGTATATCAGTATATTCGCAGTAATTATAGCTCTGATACCTCTTTCTGCGAAGGCAGAGTCAGCAACTGATATAATGGATATAATAAATAGTTTAACATGTGAAACTCAAGGTGTGGG
>JAYUHP010000049.1:0-15989 GCA_043766875.1 Rickettsiaceae bacterium | reverse complement strand
TATATTCTGACGGGACTCATAGCGATAAGATAGTACAAGCCTTTGGTGGGATTGTCCCAAGCTTGGAAGAAAAATATCGCAAAGCAGAGGTACAATGCATTAGAGATGATTTGGCACGTTTCAGAACAGAGCAAAAATGTAGTGAATGTAACGGGTATAGGCTTAAGCAAGAATCACTATGTGTGAGAATAGATAATAAGCATATCGGCCAAATCTCAAGCATGACTATTTCAGATGCATATGAGTGGTGCGCTAATGTACATAAAGCAATTAGTGACAAGCAAAATCAGATTGCTGCTAGAATTCTAAAAGAACTATGCGAAAGATTAAGTTTTTTGCTGAATGTGGGGCTTGAATATTTAAGCCTAAGCAGATCTGCAGGCACACTTTCTGGCGGTGAAAGCCAACGCATTAGACTTGCATCTCAAATTGGCTCCGGCCTTTCTGGCGTGCTTTACGTACTGGATGAACCATCAATAGGATTGCACCAACGCGATAATGCAAAGCTTATTCAGACTATGAAGAACCTGCGTGATCTTGGCAATACTGTAATTGTCGTAGAACATGATGAAGAAACTATGCTAGCTGCTGACTATATAATAGACGTAGGACCTGGGGCTGGTAAGCATGGTGGAGAAATTATTGCAGAAGGAACCTTAGAGGATATCAAAAATAATCCCCGCAGTATTACAGGCCAGTATTTGAGCGGTGTGAAAAGCATTCCACTACCAGAACATGTAAGACCAGGGCATCCAAATAAATTCATGGAATTAAAAGGGGCATGCGCTAACAATTTACAGCATGTTGATCTGAAAATCCCATTGGGCACTTTCACAGTAGTTACTGGAGTATCTGGCAGCGGTAAATCGAGCCTTATAATACATACTTTCTACAAAGCAGTACTCAAGAAGCTAGAAAATCTAGCTAAAATGCAGGTTGGAGACTATGACACTATAACTGGCTTTGAATATATAGATAAAATTATTGATATAGACCAATCTCCTATCGGACGGACCCCTAGATCTAACCCTGCCACATATACTGGAGCTTTTACTCTCATTAGAGACTGGTTCACCGAACTTCCTGAATCCAAAGCTAGAGGGTATAAGGTTGGCAGATTCTCATTCAACGTAAAAGGTGGAAGATGCGAAGCTTGTCAAGGCGATGGCGTCATTAAGATAGAGATGCATTTCCTGCCTGATGTATATGTCAAATGCGACGTGTGCCATGGGAAGAGGTATAATCGAGAAACTTTAGAGATAAAATATAAGGACAAATCTATTTCTGATGTGCTCGAAATGACGGTTGAAGATGCAATGAATTTCTTCAGCAAAATGCCATCCATTTATGAAAAGCTCCGGACACTCAATGAGGTAGGGCTTGGTTATATTGGAATAGGACAATCTGCTACCACGCTTTCAGGCGGAGAAGCACAGCGTGTGAAGCTGGCTAAGGAGCTGTCGAGAAAATCCACAGGTAGGACGCTTTATATATTAGACGAGCCAACAACCGGGCTTCATATTGACGATGTTAGCCGCTTGCTTAAAGTGCTGCATAAGCTTGTAGATATGGGCAATACTGTACTAGTAATTGAGCATAATATGGATGTTATTAAAACAGCAGATCACGTGATTGACGTGGGGCCAGAAGGCGGGAATAAGGGCGGTAAGATCATCGCCACAGGAACACCTCAGGATATAGCCGCATGCAAAGAAAGCGCCACAGGCCAGTTCTTGAAGGGATATTTGAAGTAGGGTTTATCTGCTTTGTTGCGATCCTAGCGATTTCACAGCTTGAGCCCTAACCATGTCTTTGAAACCATTCGTCTTTTTTGTAGCTGTAAGTCTGTGAAATTTATCTCTCCAGGATTCTTTTTTTTCTTTTGCGGGGTCTGTAGCAACAGCGATTGATACAAGTTTCTTAGCAGTATGGCCACCTATATTCAACCCGCTTTTCTTAGCAACAGCTTTGATTTCTTGCTCAAGCTTTTTGAGATTTTGAGGATGCGCGTAATAGCCTGGATATAAAGCTTTTTGCTCACGAACATATGCCACCACATTCTTGGCCAAAGCATCAGGATCTTTAGTTGGCCTAAGTTCGAGTGGCTTAGCGGGGATTTTTTCTTCCACATCTCTTAGATGATCAATAATAGGAGTTGTTGTGCTACGACCTAACCCATCTAAAGGCTTATTATCAATCCCATCCTCATATTTCACAGCGGCTGGGAAAACTCGAGTTATAGCCTGTATTTTAGCTAATTCTGCACCTTCAGTAATTGCATCATGCAACCAATTACACTCCGACTGATCTACCGGAAGTTCTTTAGAATGCCGTGCATGCTGTTCACATAAAAATGTGAGATCTTTGACTGGCATGCGAGCAACTTTTTCCCCCGTCCATGTCAAAGTTCGCTTAGGATTTTTTATGATAGCTGCTTTTTCCTTATCTGTTAACCCTGGTGCCTCTATTGACATAATCAATTCTCAATTTACTATACGACTCCCATTATACCACCGACTCACCCATCATCATAAAAGCTTTACAAATAATTAGGATATTAATAACTTCTACGTAGTTTTAATACATCTGCGCTTAAGAACAGCGATCCGGTTACTACCACAGCTCCAAGCTTGATGGCTTTGTCCAAAGCATCCTCTAAATCATCACAAGCTGTTGTAGGAATGGAATTTGGAGCGATTAACACAGCAAGCTTTTCTGGGCTATAGCTTGAAGGCTCGGACTTTACCTGAACGCAAAATATATGATCCACCAACCCAACGAAATAGCTTGTGAAAGCCTCTGCATCACGGTTTTTGGTCATTCCCAATACTAAAGACACTGGCTTTGGCAAATTATCCTTAATCCAAAGGGCCAATACCTGCGCTCCGCCAGCATTATGCGCTCCATCTATTATAATCTCACAATTACGATATTTGATTGTCTGAAGTCGCGCTGGCCATATCTTTGCTTGCAGCCCGACTTCAATATTTTCATCTACCGATTTAAAGTGCGACTTTAAATTTGCATGAATAGCCGCGACAACCGCTCCGGCATTAAGTATCTGATGCTCCCCTCTCAAACTCGGCTGCTTATATTTTTCCTTTCCCCAATTGCCTTCAACAGTAAAACCATCTTTCACTTTTTCTATAGTATAATCATATCCGTAAGCGATTGATTCGGATCCACACTCCTCGCATTTAGCAAGTAATATGTCTGATACCTCTTCCACTTGTGCGCTTATAACGCAAGGCACTCCAGGCTTTATAATACCTGCCTTTTCAGCAGCAATAAACTGCAGCTTTGGCCCCAAATATTCCATATGATCATATGAGATTGGGGTAATAATTGTAAGCAGAGGCTTTGGCAGAACATTAGTTGCGTCCAGCCTTCCACCTATCCCGGTCTCTAAAATCAATATATCTGCAGGCACTTCGGAAAAAGCAAGAAATGCAGCGGCGGTGGTTGCTTCAAAAAAGGTAGGATCAAGACCATGTTTTTCCGTAGCCACCCTAACTCTCTCACAAACCTCAAATAAATAATCATCGAAAATAGGGCAGCCAGCCAGAACTATGCGTTCATTAAACTGCAATAAATGAGGAGAAGTATAGAGATGGACCAGGTAGCCAGCTTTCTGAAAGATTGAGCTAAGATAAGCAGCTGTTGAGCCCTTCCCATTAGTACCAGCTATATGAATTGCTGGGGGAAGTCTTAACTGTGGATTGCCTATAGAATCAAGCAGTGCCAATACTTCTGACAAATCACTACGGTTAGGATGAATCTTATGAGGAATAGGCCAATGAGGCATCAGCACAATTTATAATTCTCCCTATTTCTAACTAACGAAAGATAATAGCCTATGTGGCAAATCCTCTCTTAGAATTGCTATTACTACCTCTATGGCAATGAGAACGATAATTATAACCTCAAGCCTTGTCGAATGCCTGTAATTTAACTCGTCGGAAAGCATGGTATATAGATCGTTGATCATATCCAAACGGTGATGCATTATATTTTGACGCACCTGAATATCCTGAAACTCAGTCGTCATTGTATATAAGGGCTCATAGCTTGGCCTACGCCAAAAAAACTCTGGAACATCAAGGATATCACTATGCATATTGATGGAGTAGCGCTCATTAAATAGCACACCAATTTGCTTGGATATTTCTTTCTTAGACAGAGATACACTACCTTCGCTTGCCAATTCCTTCTGAAGCGGAGTAGTTTTTTCAATAAGCTTCGTAACGGAAGCTTCAAGTATATTCAGCTTAACGGACTGAGCCAGTGCATGTGAAATAGAGATCTTGGTAAATACAAGATTCGTATTTAATACTATCTCATTTTTTTCTTCATCAATGAATGTCTTGGGAGAATCTAAGTCATAGTGATAATAAATCAAATCATTGGTGATTTCTTCAACTCTGTCATTTTCGAAATCCTCAAGTGCCTTAATGACATTCCTTTCCTCGCTCTCCTCAGCTCCCCATATTGTAACACATCCAAATGGAAAATAAAAAATATCAATATGGCGTTCCTTTTTGCCGAACTCCTTCTGAACATGGATAACATCATCAAAATATTTTGGCTCAGAACCTTGATTTACCAACTGCTCCACCAACTGGTTCATTTTATATGAACCAGCAGTGCAATACGAAATACATCTCATAAAATTTTAAAATTAGTTTAACTGGTAAGCATTATGGGTGGTTTTGCTTTAAATGTCAACCAAACCCCTATGGCAGAACTTTATATTGTAGAATTAGGATTGAATATGTGGTAGAAGGGCTTCTATAGTATTGATGGAATCTAATATGGAAAAAAATTTTCAAAAAATGCTAGAAGGCTACGAAGCATTTAGGGAAAAATACGCTCTAGGTGATAAGTCTATTATGCATTATCTTTCACGCCGTGGACAGCAACCACAAATTATGGTGATCGCATGTTGCGATTCACGCGTAGACCCAGCTCTAATACTCCAGTGTGATCCTGGGGATTTGTTTGTTGTACGAAATGTAGCAAATATTGTACCTCCTTATGAGAAGGATGACGCCCATCATGGTACCAGCGCTGCTCTAGAATTTGGAGTATGTTTCTTAAAGGTGAAACATCTAATTTTATTGGGACATAGCCAATGTGGTGGAATTCAAGCATTATTAGACAGCAAAGAAGGCAACAATAATGATTTTGTGACAAACTGGATGTCTTTGATCAAAACAGATAATTGTGATCATCAGAATAGTGATGACTACGCTAAATTAGCTCTAAAAAAATCTCGGCAAAACTGTATGAGTTTTCCGTGGATTAGCGATAAGCTCTCTACCGAAGAGCTGATCATTCATCTATGGTTTTTTGATATAAAGACAGGAGAAATCTTCACCTACTCGGATAGCGAAAAAATATACAAACCCCTTGCGTCTTAGCTACATCGCTTCTAGAAGACTATTCCTAAAATAGGCAATATCTACCTGATTTTCTGGCTTCCTGAAATCAACCTTACCTCTCATTTCTTTAGGTACATGCACCATTATATTGCTGAGAATGGCCATGGATACATCATCATGTGGTATATAGCCAACATCTCCACGAATACCTAAAGCCCTGCCTTCGTGATGATAATATATTTTTCCATCACGCAATTTGGATATATATATCCCATAACCTATATGAGAGGTAAACCCTTCGCTATCATCAGAGCTAACCTTAAGATATGGCCGAACCATCTGCTGATATGACGTCTTAGACAAAATTTTTCCATGATGAAGAGCAGCACTCCACTTTATCAAATCTTCTACCGTAGATACAACACCACCGTCCGCATTGGGAGCAGCTATAATTTCCTGCCCTACTGGCACAAGCTTTGGAGTGGTGCTAGAAGGTATGGCATAATACCTTGTCGCGTATTTGTTAGAGATTAGATTATTCTGAACTTTTAAAGCTTCACCAAGAGACATCATTTTTGTACGTTTCATACCCAAAGGATCAAACAATTCCTTTTTGAAGAAGCTTGCCAGCTGTTTCCCTGTACGTTGCTCTATTATCATCCCAAGCAACACATAGCCTGTATTGGAGTATTGGTATTTTCTACCTGGAGTAAATTCTAACTTTTTCTCAGCTATATGGCTTATTATATCTTTGTTGATTTGTTCATGACTTTTTTTCTGATCTATCTTAAAAGTAAATAAATATTCAGACACCCCACTGCTATGAGTTAATAGATGATGGATAGTAACCTGGTGAGCCCATTCTGGGACCCGATCATTCTCCCACAGACCACTTTTAGCAGGAAAAATTTTTGCAATAGTATCTTGCACACTCAAAAGACCTTTATCCTGGAGCAAGAGGATTGCAACTCCCGTCATTTGCTTGGTGATTGATGCAATTGGCATCACTTGAGACACTGTTAATCTCTCATTCTCTTTAAAGTCAAAAAATCCATGAGCGCCATTGAGGATTATTTTATTATCCTCAGCTACTGCATAGATAGCTTGTATTTTGTGATCCTTAGCGAAACGCGCAATTGCACCCTCAATATTTTCCTTGAGTCTGTCATGAGCGGATGCTACAGTTCCTACAAAAACAAATAGTACCAGAACTAAATAACGGGTTATTTTCATAAGACTACTCCTAATATTTACTGTTTGACTCGCTCTCTTAACATTTTTTGCACAGAAGGTGAATGTGTAATATTCAACTCACGCAGCTGTTTTTCATCAACATAAGCTGGAGCTCCCATGAGCAAATCCTCTGCCTGCTGGTTCATTGGGAATGCTATCACTTCACGCAGGTTTGGAGCATCAGAGAGCAGCATGACTATTCTGTCTATTCCTGGAGCTATACCTCCATGTGGTGGAGCTCCATATTTGAAAGCCCTTATCATCCCACCAAATTTTTCATCTACCACAGATTTATCATATCCGGCTATCTCAAATGCCTTATACATAAGATCAGGTTTATGATTCCTAATTGCACCACTTGATAGCTCAATACCATTACATACTATATCGTACTGGAAGGCTTTAATTTCAAGTAGCTCTTCTGTTGTTTTTGCATTATTCAACGCATCAATTCCACCTTGAGGCATTGAAAATGGATTATGGCTAAAATCTATTGCCTTTGTTTCCTCATTCCACTCATAAAATGGAAAATCTGTAATCCAACAGAATTCATAGCAGTCTTTTGCTATCAAGTCTAGCTCTATCCCTAGTTGAATACGCACCCTGCCTGCTAATTTTTCTGCCCTATTTTTTATATCACAAGCAAAAAATACAGAGTCACCATTAGAAAGTTTGGCTAAAATCTTTAGCTCCTCAAGCTTTTCCTTGCTTAAGAACTTTGCTATAGGACCTTTTGCTAAACCATCTTCTGCAAACTGGATATACCCAAGCCCTCCAGCACCTTCCGAAATGGCAAAATTTGTCATTTTATCGAAGAAGCTTCTGGGAAGGCTTGATGCATTCGGGGCTGGTATTGCCCTCACAACTGAGCCATTTGCTATATTATTCTTAAAAATCGTAAAATCTGAGTCTACGAATATGCTAGTTACATCAGACATCATTATGGGATTACGTAAATCTGGCTTATCAACCCCATATTTCAGCATAGCTTCTGCATATGGGATACGAACAAATGGGGTCTTGGATATTTTTTTATTAGAGAATTTAGAAAATAATTTATGCATTACAGGTTCAATAACACCAAATACATCATCCTGAGTTACAAATGACATTTCAACATCTAACTGGTAGAATTCTCCAGGTGATCTATCCGCTCTAGCATCTTCATCACGAAAACATGGAGCAATTTGGAAATATCTATCAAAACCAGCTACCATCAATAGTTGCTTAAATTGCTGCGGAGCTTGTGGAAGTGCATAAAATTTTCCAGGATGCATCCTGCTTGGTACAAGGAAATCTCGAGCACCTTCTGGAGAACTAGCTGTAAGAATAGGAGTTTGAAACTCCATAAAGCCTTCTGCAGTCATAAGACGCCTCACCTCAGAGATAATCTCAGAGCGCAATATAATATTCGAATGCAGACTTTCTCTTCTGAGATCCAAAAATCTATATCTTAGCCTTGTATCTTCCGGACAATCATTATCCATATTCACTTGAAAAGGTAAAGTTTCGGCAGCAGATTCAAGCTCATATCTATCAGCCAAAACTTCTATCTCACCAGTGGGCAGAGATTTATTAGCCGCAGCAGCGTTTCGAGCTAAGACCTTCCCTGTAACGGTGATCACGCTCTCAAAACGTAACCTGCTAGCTGAATCAAGCAAAGCATTATCCTTATCAGAAAATACTATCTGCGTAATACCATAATGGTCCCTTAAGTCTATAAATAAAAGACCTCCATGGTCTCTTCTTCCATGTACCCAGCCAGATAATTTAACCTCTGCACCAACATCTTGTAAACGCAGTGCTCCGCATGTATGAGTTCTGTACTTATGCATAACCTAAAATAACCCTAATTACTTGGGGTAGATAATACAAATAAGATGGGAGCTATGCAACTAGAATCTAATTGGGGGATGATAGGCTTTTGACCAAGTCTAATATCTTTTTGCGTAGCTGTATATCTGGGATCTCATTATAGGCCTTAACGAGAGTTAATATCTCTCTCTCATGGGCAGTATCATAACCTTTGAGAGGCTCAGCAGTTTTATCGGAGGAATTTTTATCATTTAGATCTTCAAAGAAGTAGGTTATTGGAATCTCGAGCAAATTTGAAAAATGGTAGAGTTTACCACTGGAGACTCTGTTGCTTCCTTTTTCATATTTCTGTATTTGTTGTACGCTAACTCCAACTTCTGTCCCAAGAACCTGCTGGCTCAAACCTAGCATGATGCGGCGCATCCTAAGCTTTGTACTTACGTGCCGATCTACGTAATCAATCCTAGTATTAGGAGCTTCTGTATCTTGAGTTGACATAGTTTTTTACCGCATTAAATTTAATTGAGACATATTCTATGAACTTCAATAATAAAAAGCAAGACTATCTAGAATGACAATATGCATTTATTTTATTTTATTACTTATAATTCTTATGCATTGCATAAAAGACATAACTATCAGCATAGCAATCAAACCCAGAAGCGAATAAGTGGTATGACTTTGTATCTTTTGCGGTATATAGCCATCTAAACTTATTATATCATTTAATTTTGTTTTGCTAAGAACCCTCCCAACTGGATCAATAATACCGGAAATACCATTATTGGAGCTCGTAATAACTGGCATGCCATTCTCTATAGCTCTGAATTTGTTCGTATAGAATAAATGATAGGGAGCGGAAGAATTACCATACCAAGCAGAATTGGTAACATTAACCAGCAAATCGGCACCTTGGGTACGTATTTCCTCTGGGAAAATTGACTCATAACATATCATAGGTCTAATTTTAACGCCAAGCGACTCTATGTTAAAAATCTTCTGCGTCTGACCTTCTGTATAATCCGCAATCCCATGGGTCAGTTTTTTAATGGGTATAAACTCCCTAAATGGCATATATTCACCAAAAGGTACCAAGTGACGCTTATGATATTCAAATAACAGCTTACCATCCGGACCTATTGAGAAAAGGGCCGTATAAGTTTTGTCATTTATTTCAGATACTCCACCAGTAATAAGCGTTGCATGCTGTTTTTTTGCAATATCACCTAGATACTTCGATATAATGTGTATTTGATATGGCGCTGTTACTGCAGCCTCAGACCATAGAATTATATCTGGCTTAAAGCCTGTCTTAATAGAGCTTAGCTCTTTATGTAGCTCAAGATTCTTCCAGAAAATATCAGGGTCCCATTTTTGATTCTGAGGTATACTAGGCTGCACTATCCTTATCTTAGTAGTCAAAAAGCTTGTAGGGTAAGCCTCAAGCCTTAATAATCCGAATATAAAGACAGAACCTAAAACAATAAATGAATAGAGTAAATCTTTTCTTAATAAAATGGCACCACCATTCCATATGTAATAGAATGTGCCGGTTATGTTGAATATTATAAAACTTAATCCCAAAACCCCAGCAATCCCGGCCATTTGAGATAATATATCTGAAAAGCCAACAGTATATCCCACCAGCATCCATGGGAGTCCTGTAAAAATCCAAGTAGTTAGCCATTCTACAAATACCCAAAGCACTGTATATATAAGGACATAATATGAATTATATCGGCAACGCCATGCTAAAACCGATATTATACCTATAAATACACAGAAAATTAACGGGAGGCCCATTAGAGCAATGGGTATTGCCCACCAAAAATCCTCCATGAACATACCTATGGCAATGGCAGTCCAATAGAATCCATAACCAAAATATCCATAGCCAAAGCAAATATTTCTAACAAAAGCCTCTTTGGCGGAGGCAGAGCTATATACCAGATATAGCAACAGGCTAAAACCTATAAGCCCAGGGCAGAAGAAAATTGGCGCATGGGCAATACTACATAATATCCCCGCTATAACGGCAGAAATTCTCGGGCTATAGTTTATGTATTTTCGTATATTTTTTAATAATTGATTCATATATTTATTGCTACAGCTTAAACCATACCCATAACTTCCCTTATGGAACTATGTACTTTGCTCATGAATTCTTTATTGCACTGCATGAAGGGACCTTTGACTATGCGTATATTATCGATAGCTCGTATCTGGTCTATCAAAAGATCCGAGTCTTTCTCCAATAGATCCTGTGCTTTAATTCTGATCCTTAGAGGCTCAGCATTGTCTATCAGATTTGTTGTAAGAGGGATAATTAAAGTTGAAGGGTGGAAACTATCCAAAAGAATTTGATCTTGGATAACAAGCACAGGCCTCATCTTGCCTGGCTCAGTGCCGAGTCTTGGGTTCAGGTCAGCAAACCACACCTCTCCGAAATTAAGCTTCTGGGTCATGTTCTATCTTATCAAATTCAGCATTCACAATCATGCTATTTGCTCTGACCTTTTGACTTGCCTTGATGAGCCTTGCAGCTCTTTCTTTTTCATGGATGATTTTATTCATTTGTTCAATCGACTTTCTAATATATTCACCACGTGAAATATGCATGTTAAGAGCTATTGCTTTTACCTCATTCATTAGTTCTTCTGGTAATCTAATTGTAATTGCATTCATAGCATAGCTTTTTGTAATACATAAACGTAATTATATATGCATTACAATTTGATGTCAACAGTCATCGTTGCTATAGATTCTAAAACAATCTGGAACCGATTTAGCGAACTTATACTCATCATGATTGGAAATGCTGAGTATATACAGGGACGACACTGCTTCTCACCAAACATACTTGCTCTCAACAGCTTTTTTATCCAGCCTAGCAGGGGTTCCGTAAATATCAGTATTTGGCACTGAAAACAGCCCCTTGGCTGGATCCGAGATCTGGACGATATTATCAATATAAACCTCAATTAAATTCCCATCAGGCTCATCTATAATGATCTGCCTTAATACCACGGGCTTTTTCTGAAGCACGATAGAAATTGTCCGCTCTGTAGTATAGTTATACAGCTTGAATAAAGTCCCTTCAGGAGATTTTATTACCTCATCCAATCTAAAATCTTTCTTCCACTCCTCCCCATCCACAAGCAGGAAATTGAACATATTCTCTTTGCGGTCAATTCTAGTCGTTTGATCCAAAGCGTAATCATATATGGCAAGCTCTCGCTTATTGCCCACAATTAAAAGAGGATATGGGGGATAATAATTACAGCGAAAATTATATGGCTTTATAATAATCAGCTTTCCCCTAGCCTCTTCGCCACGACTATCCGTTTGGGTAAAATCCAAAGCCACAGACTTTAAGCTCTGCAAATATTCAGCAACCGTGTCAATACTAGACGCATAGGGCTGAGCAGATATTGTAATAAGGCATATAAATAGAAAAAACCTAGCGTACATTTTGAACCTATAAAATTCTTGCGTTGAATTATGATAATAACTTACTATAATCCTGAAAGTAATCGAATTAGAAACATAGCATGAAAATAGCAGTACTTAAAGAAAAAGCACCAGGTGAAGCGAGAGTTGCAGTAACGCCTGATGTAGTAGCATTATTTATCAAGGCAGGCTTCACTATCTCTATAGAGAAAAATGCTGGGGTTAGCGCAGGTTTTACGGATGAAGCTTATAAAGCAGCAGGAGCTACAGTTTCTGCCGTACCTCTGGAGCTCGCAACTGATGCAGATATTATACTGAAACTGCAGCCAACCCCTATGGAAGATAAGGTCAATGAGCTAGAATTTGCAAAGAAGGGGACGGTAATTATAGGCTTCTTATCCCCTTATAATAACAAATTTCTAACCCAGACCTATGCTGAGAAAAATCTGACAGCGCTGGCCATGGAGCTTGTTCCACGCATCACAAAGGCACAGAGCATGGACGCACTATCATCCCAAAGCAATTTGGCTGGTTATAGAGCCGTAATTGAAGCCGCATACCACTTTAAAAGAGGCATGCCAATGCTTATGACAGCCGCAGGAACTGTTGCTGCTGCCAGAGTGCTGGTGCTTGGGGCGGGAGTTGCAGGGCTTCAAGCAATAGCTACGGCAAAAAGGCTTGGCGGGGTAGTATCAGCTTATGATGTTCGCGCTGCTTCAAAAGAACAGGTAGAAAGCGTCGGAGCTAAATTCATCTCAATAGATGGTGCTAGCTTTGAATCCAAAGGCGGTTATGCTACGGAAGTTACAAGCAGAGATTTCCTCAAACAACAAGGAGAAGTTCTAGCTGAACATGTAAAGCGTAGCGACATAATCATTACCACGGCACAAATTCCTGGCAAACCAGCTCCAAAGCTCATCACAAGGGAAATGATAGGCACGATGGGAAATGGCTCAGTTATCGTGGATATGGCAACTTCCACCGGCGGTAACGTGGATTATTCCGAGAAAGACAAGATCATCGTCCAAAATGGGGTAACAATCATTGGTTATTCAAACCTCGCAACACATATTCCTTACGATAGCTCAAAATTATATGCAAAAAACCTCTATAATTTAGTAATGCATATTTTCAAGGATGGTAAACTGAATACGAATGACGAAATAGTGGCAAACATGCTACTTACTCATAAAGGTAAGATTCTCACTACAATCATTGGGTAACAAAAAAAGGCTGTCACATTACATGACAGCCTTTCAATATTAGAGATATAACTATAGTCTTAGCTTGTAGGACAGTTAGCGTTAGCAGCATTCCCGCTGATCCATGCTACCATTTGAGCAGAACCGAATATGATACCAACACCGGCAGCTGTAGCAGCCGCAACACCCCAGTTTAGCTTACCCATAAACAGACTCACACCAACTGCGAAGATTGCTATAGTTGCAATAGATTTTGCGATGCCACCGTTGATATTAGCAACCAATCTACACAATGTAGTACCAATCACATCATTACTCGCGCCACCTGCTGCAAAAGCTGCTTCGGAAGCTGCGATTATAGTACAGGCCACACATAATACCATCACAAGACGCCAGTGAAAGTCTCTGCTTGTCAGCATATTAGTCATTAAACTCATAGTTTCCTCTTAAGTTATTTGTAACAATAGTCTAGCATTTTATATCCAGGCGCAGCAAGCACTTGATGATATTATTATTAATTCACTTAACAAATTACTAAAGCTGCAACTCTTTAGTCACATATTAGTAAATATTGCTCCTTGACCGTCTTGACACCATTACGAGAAAATGCCACCTCAATATTCTCACCATCAGACCTAATCACGATACCATTGCCAAATATCTCATGAGCTACCTTAAACCCTGGGAAGAAACTTTCCTTATTCGTAAATTCAGGCTTTACTACAGGCTCCAAACGTTCATATCTTTTATTATAATTCTTCTGAGAGGAAATCTTTTGCACGCCATCTCCATCTATTTCAGCAATGAAGCGAGATGGTGTAGATGTTATATACTCGCTATACATCCTTCTGGTCTCAGCATATGAAATATATAATTCCTTTTTAGCCCTTGTTATCCCCACATATGCCAACCTACGCTCCTCTTCTAGGCCTTTTGCGCCCTCCTCTGTAACAGATTTCTGATGGGGAAATATTCCTTCTTCCCATCCTGGCAGAAATATCAAGTCAAACTCCAGGCCCTTTGCTGCATGTATAGTCATCAAATTCACTGCATTGCCTGCGTTTGCATTTGGATCTCCATCCATAACAAGGCTTGCATGCTCAAGAAAATCCTCAATCCTATCAAAATCCGACATGGCCCTCAGCATTTCCCTAATATTTTCTATCCTAGCTCTAGATTCCTCTGAATTTTCATCTTTAAGCATTTCCATATAGCCAGATTCATCTATAATCTTTTTAGTAGCATCATATAGGCTGCTATTCTTATATACTTCCTTCCAGCTTTGTATCTTAGAGATAAACATGGACAGAGCTCCATGAGCTCGAGGCTTGAATAAATTGCCCTCCAGCATTTTATTAATAGAGTCAAACATGGAAATATTATTCTCATTAGCATAGGCCTTGATTGCTGCAATAGTGGAATCTCCTATAGAACGCTTTGGAGTGTTTATAATACGCTCTAAGGCAATGTTGCTGCTATTATTCAGTACGAGCCTTACGTATGATATTATATCCCTAATTTCCATTCGCTCGTAAAATTTTACGCCACCCACAATTCTATAAGGAATAGCCAAAGATATTAGAGCCTCTTCGAATGGTCTGGTTTGAAAGCCTGCCCGCACCAATATTGCTATATTATTAAGATGGAATAATCCTTCCGTTGCTTTGGAATTGATCTCAGCTGTAACAAATCTTGCTTCCTCTCTATCATTCCAACAATATACAACCTTTACAGGACAACCATCTCTACCCACGGTCCATAAATCCTTTCCATGGCGGTGCTTATTATATTTGATTAATCTTCCTGCAACGCTGAGGATCGGGGTGGTTGATCTATAATTCTGCTCCAGCTTTATCACCTTTGCATTTTTGAAATCCTTCTCAAATCTCAAAATATTGCCTATTTCAGCGCCGCGCCAGCTATAAATGGACTGATCGTCATCACCAACGCAACATATATTATTATGAATTCCTGACAGCATCCTCGTCCAAACATATTGTACTGGGTTCGTATCTTGATACTCATCCACAAGCACATAGCGATATTTGCTTTGATAATGTTTCAATATTTCTGGATATTTTAGAAATATCTGTATGTTGTAAAGTGTCAAATCCCCGAAATCAACCGCATTAGATGCTATTAATTTAGCCTGGTATTCAGCATATAAGTCACGAGCTATGGCATGAGATGGAGATTTTATATCCCCATATGATATTTTGTCTGGGGTAAGCCCCAAATCCTTCCAGCGAGAAAGAACAGAAGAAATAATTTTTGGCGTATGTATTTTATGATCCACTCCAGACTGCAGCAATAGATCTTTTATTATCTTATGACTATCGTCTGAATCTATTATAGAGAAGGAAGAGGTGAGATTATAGAGCTCTGCATGGCTTCTGAGGATTTTTGCAGCCGTTGCATGGAAAGTCCCAAGAGTTATTCCATCCGAATTTATAAGCTTAGCAACCCTCTCCTGCATTTCGTTTGCAGCCTTATTGGTAAAAGTCACCGAAAGAATTTGATCAGGAGATGCAAGCCTACTTCTTATGATATGCGCTATCCTATAGGTAAGCACCTTTGTCTTACCCGTTCCAGCCCCAGCCAATACAAGCAATGGCCCTTCTGTGGTCTCCACAGCTTGTTGTTGCTCATAATTCAGTTCATCTAACATTGGTATCGCCATTATTTATACTCGGACTATATCATAGTTTATACTCATCATGATTGAAAATTTATAAAAAATTTTATCTAAAACCCCTTAATGAGATTTTTTCTTATGATATAATGATCATCGGCAGAGATATTGCCAAGAGGGGGATATGACTGAGTTTTTTGAAATGCCGCGCGCGCGACCGCAATGTTTGCTTTTCGCATGGTAAAAAAGCTACAGTAAGAATTCGCCTTGAAAGAG
>JAYUHP010000048.1:0-6091 GCA_043766875.1 Rickettsiaceae bacterium | reverse complement strand
TGATTAGAAATGGGATGTCTGCAACTGTATGGGTCAGAATTTAATACCAAGTCCCGGATGGGAACAACAAATGCAACAACAACCAATTTACAAAGAACTTGCCACCAAAGATTATATAGCATTTTTTGCCATGGTCATCGGTATGTTTATGGCTATTTTGGATATTCAAATCGTTGCAAGCTCTCTATCTGTAATAGCCGCAGGGCTTTCTGCATCAGGCGATGAGATGTCTTGGGTTCAAACATCTTATATGGTTGCAGAAGTAATCATCATTCCAGTTACTGGTTTTTTATCTCGCTCCTTTTCAACTCGTATTTCATTTGTTGTTGCAACATTAGGCTTCACAGTCTTCAGCGTTTGCTGTTCAATGGCCTGGAGCATCAACTCTATGATCGTATTTAGGGCCCTCCAAGGTCTTTTCGGTGGGGCTATGATTCCGACAGTATTCGCAACTATTTTCACAATTTTTCCGGCAGAGCAGCGCAAAAAAATGGGGATATTGCTGGGCCTTGTTGTGACTATTGCTCCCACATTGGGACCAACTATAGGAGGCTATATAACAGAATTTGCTTCTTGGAGGATGATGTTCTTGATTAATTTGCTCCCAGGAATTTTGGCGTCTAGCGCGGTCTGGCTATATGGAGATTTTGATAAAAAAGATTTAACTCTTTTAAATAATTTTGACTATCTGGGCGTCATCATGATGGCCGTTGGGCTTGGGTGCTTAGAATATCTCTTAGAAGAAGGAACCTCTCATGCCTGGTTTGAGAGTGGGCTTATATTGTCTTTATCCTTTATTGTAGCTATATCTTTGACCCTATTTATCATTAGGGAGATCACATTTGCAAATCCAGTAATACACCTTAATGCCTTTAGATACCGTAATTTTACCTTGGGCTGTATATTGACATTCGTTTTAGGGATAGGGCTTTTCGGTGTGGTATATATTATGCCGCTGTTTCTGTACCGCGTTGCTGGTATGAATACTGTACAGATAGGAATTGTGATGATGGTAACAGGTGGAAGTCAATTTTTAATAGCTCCTCTAGCAGGCTTCCTAAATTCCAGAGGAGTTGACCAGAGAAAAATGCTTTGCGGAGGTATGATAACATTTGCTGCTGGCTGTTATCTTAATGGTAATCTTACGCCAGATTCACGCTTCTGGGAATTTCTACTGCCACAAATGCTTAGAGGTGGTGCGCTGATGTTTTGTTTCATTCCCATCAATGAGATCGTATTTAGTGCGATGCCACAAAATGAGATTAAAAATGCTAGTGGGCTATATAATTTGATGCGTAACTTAGGTGGCGCAATTGGGCTTGCTGTGATTAATACCATACTGATCAATAACGTGAAGAGGTTCAGTGGCTATTTAGCTGAGAATATGACCGTTACTGACGCTAAAGTAATTGCAGCGCAGCATTCCATAGCGCAATTGTTCCATGGGCGTATCTTTAACACGCACCAGGCGACCCTAGATATGATAAATGGTTTATTGCAACGTGATGCTCTGATTATTGCTATAAATAATGTGTTTGTCACATTCTCTTTGATATTTATTTGTAGCTTAGTTTTGGTGCCGCTTGTTGATAAGCAGAAGTCAAGCGCAGATGGAGTGGCTGGGCATTAGTGTTAAAAATATTTCAGAGAAGCTTTAAAATACGAAAAGCCTGTTATTAATGTTAGGATTGCAGCAACCCATAGAGCAAGCTGACCAAATGTATCTAAGAAGCCTATCCCAGAGCCAGTAGAGCCTAAAAGCAGGATGAATAGTGCGGCCATCTGCATGAATGTCTTGATTTTTGCTAGATTCGATACTGGAACGCTCACCTTTATCTGAGCTAGAAACTCCCTGAGTCCAGCAATAAAGAACTCTCTCATAAGTATCAAGATACAAGGGATTTCATTAGCTTTCCCAAATTTAACCAGCATCAGTAGCACGCTACCTATAAGTAGCTTATCTGCTATAGGGTCTAGCATCTTGCCGAAATTAGTCTCTAGTGAATATCTGCGAGCTAAATACCCATCCAGAAAATCCGTTATGCAAGCCAGTAAGAAAAAGGCTGAGCCTAGCTGATGGGCGAATGTTATATCGTCGAAATAAAATGTACCAATTATTACCGGTATCACAGCAATTCGTATGAATGTGAGAATATTTGGCAGATTTTTATATTTTTTATACACAACAGCCTCTTGAACTAGCCGTTAGGATAATTATTATAATATAATATGTAAACCCTGAAAGCCATATTCGTTACGTGCTTGCCTAATATGATGCTTTTATGCACCATATTGAGTAAATATAAGTCAAAATCTTTACGCCGTGTTGAATGAAACCCAGGTTTAATATACCATTGAGATACCACAAATTTAATCTAATTAAAGGAGTTTATAATGAAAAATTTATTGGTGATTCTACTTTCTCTAGCTTTGTTGCCTTTCGCTGCAAGTGCAGAAAAAGTTAAGCGTGAACATGAAGCGGAAAAGCATGAGCACATGAACAAAGAAGGTCATGAGCACATGAAAGAAGAGCACATGAAAGAAGAGCGCATGAAAGAAGAACACAAAAAAGAAGAACACAAGAAGTAATTAATTATTTCTTTTGTTACTATGGTGTCATTCCGGCTTTCGCCGGGATGGCATCGCGTTCACAATCCTATACACTTCTTTTTTACTTATCCTTGTTTCCTTTGCCAAAATCTCCGTAGCATCCTTGTGGCTTAGGCCAGACTTAAGCAGCTTTAAAGCCATTTTGGATATATCTTCATCGCTCAAATGTTGCTCCTCTTTGATACCAGAGATAATTAGCACTATTTCTCCTTTTGGCGGCTTGGTGGTGTAATAGTCTCTTAATTTTTCCAGAGGCTTTCTTTTGATTTCCTGATAAAGTTTGGTAATTTCACGAGCTACAGCTGCTTCGCGGTTGCTCAGGGTTTTAATTGCAGCATCTAGTGTATCGACAAGCCTTGATGATGTTTCAAATAATATAATACTTGCTTTAACATTCTGATATTCTTGAAATAATTTTGCTCTAGCCACAGCAGTTTTGGGAGCAAAGCCTAGGAATAGGAACTTGTCTGTAGGAAGTCCTGAGATAGTGAGAGCGGCTATAGGAGAGCAGGGGCCTGGGATCACGTCTGTGTGATAGCCTTCGTCCTGCAGATATTTCAGCAGCTTATAGCCTGGGTCTGAAATTAGCGGTGTGCCGGCATCAGAGACTAAACTGACTGTCAAATCTTGCTCAAGCAGTGATTTTACATATTCTCTAGTTTTCATGTCGCTATGGTCATTATAGACGGCCATTTTGGTAGCTATTTCATGTTTTGCTAGCAATTTACTTGTGACCCTAGTATCCTCGCATAGGATTAAATCTGAAGCCTTAAGGGTTTCAAGCGCCCTTAGGGTAATATCTTTTAGATTGCCTATCGGGGTTGCAACTATATATAATCCAGACTTTAACATGTAACTAACTAATTAAAATTATGATGAATATACTACAAAAACTTGTATCAGGTATAGCTTTATTATGTTTAGCAGCTTGCGCATCGGAGATGACTAACAAGCGTGCTCCTACCGCGAATATTGCTGTTTTGATGCCGCTAACTGGAGAATATGCTCAAATGGGGCAGAGGCTTGCTTCAATGGTAGAGCTAGGGCTTGAGGATTCTTTAGAAGGCAAAATCAAAGTAATGACCTATGACGCAGCTGATGATGAGAAAATCTTGGCTTCTGTACAAAAGCTTAAAGCTAAAAACAGTAAGATAATCTTAGGGCCAATATTTTCGGCAAGCACTTCCACTGTAGTATCAAAAGTAACGCCTGGCGTAACGGTGCTGACGCTTTCTAACAACCCAGCTTTGGCTGGAGATTGTGTATATGTATTTGGCCATTCACCTATGAAGCAAACAGAGAGGATCATCGACTATATGTTAAATTCTGGCTATAAAGATTTTATTACCCTGCTTCCAGTCAGTAAATATTCCCGTGAGATGGCCAACGTCATGAGCTCGAGCTTAGTATCCAATGGAGCCAAACTTGAGGCAAGCGAATTTTATACAGAAAAGGAAGAATCCATAGCAGCAGCAGTTAGTAATATTGCAAAAATAGTAGAGAATATCAACGAGTCAGAAGCAATAACTACAAAGCCTGTGATCTATATTTCAGACGAGTCCATATCTGTAAAAAAATTATTTGATGCTTTGAAAAGGCATAATTTGGACGTTAGCAGCGTGATAATAGGGGATGATAAAATAGATATAAATTATGACTCTCCAATATCTTACCTATTCACAGGCTCGCTCTCATATGACCAGAAGGACCTGCTTACTAGATTGAAGGAAAAATTACCCGGGGTGAATCACCTTGATTATATGGACCTTATGGCCTATGACCTTGGGAAAATAACGGCACATACGCTGGGCCAAGGGCTTACAGCTGAGCAGTTTGTGCTGCGTCTGAATACTAGTGGACACCTCTATATAGGAGCTTCAGGCCAGGTGAAATTCACTGACCATGTTGCTGAGCGTAAATATGATATTATTCAGCGCGATGGAAGCGGATACAGTCTGCTTGATGCTGCTAGGTGATCTACGAAAAATGATGGCCTGCCCGGGCGTAGTTTATAATCTTATCAGTCCGCCTACGCCAAAGGCTACGTCGGACACTCTCATACGCTATAGCAAGCTTGGGCTAGCAGTCCGGTGGCCTGCCACCCGAAGCTTTAGCGTAGGGTGGTGGAGCCAGGCGGAATCGAACCGCCGACCTTTTGAATGCCATTCAAACGCTCTACCAACTGAGCTATGACCCCATGCGAAGATGGCATTATAGCCTGATCATAGGATAATTCAAGTCTGTTATGACTACTTTACGCCGATATAGATATCTACAGTCGTATCTTGCGGGTCAGATGCGCGTTCATCATATACTTCGAAATCCGATAGATACGCACGTTTACCGCCCATATCTTCGTCTGACATTTGCCATATTTCCTGCCAAGCTGTAATCACGACTTCAGGCATTGGAGCAGGGCCGTTTGTGAATAGAATGTAGCTTTGTGCTGGGATAATATGTGTTTGAAATATGCCATCTAGGTCCCCGAAATCGGTCACTTCTTCTCCTATAAAATAGTCATATTCCCCCGTGTAATCGCTTTCATATTCTGTGAATATGCTGAATGTGGTTCCAGGGTTTTTGCGGTTGGGGATTTGGTCTGCTAAAGTATTATGAAAATATTGCTGCACGCAAGGGCCAATTTTGGCTGTAAGTGGGTCAAATTCTGCACTATTTCGGGTTCGAACCATCGTACCGACGATCTTGATTTCAGGACGTTCTACTTGGGTTTTTTGCATCTTTATAATCTATTTTTATTATAAGCATTAAGAAAAATTATTGCAAGGGTTTATCTGAACTAGCTTGGTTATCTCAAGCATTTCTTTTGCAATTGGCATATCTTTTCTCTTTATAGTTGTGCAACTATTAACTCATGGCTTTTGGGTATTATAAAAGCCATGAGTTGGGATGGTTTATGCTATACCACCATCTTTTTTTACAGCTGCTGCTGCCTTTCTTTGAGCTTGAGTTTCAGCGTGACTCACGCTTGGGCTGCGAGGTAGGGTTAGGCTCGCCATTACTGAAGTGCGATGTTCAGCACGAACTCTGGCCGCGGGTGATTTCACTCCCTCTGGAGTGCGATGTTCAGCAGGAACTCTGGCCGCATGCGATGGACCTTCTAATGCCAATGGTTTATGCGATGTGCCTACAGCGGCTTTGGTGGTCCTTTCATGAGCCATTTGCGATAAAGTGTCGAAGAACTCAGGGGCAAGCACTATAGACTGTGGCTTGCCATTAGAATTATAGTTTAGAGTAAGAGTTTTTCCATCTTTAAGCTGTTCCAAACCATTCATTAAAACATCTTTTGACATTTTTTGACACATTGCTTTTAACGTTACCAAAGTTTCTTCTGGTATGTTAAGTTCGGAACCACTTCTTACCAGTTGCATCGTTTCTACTGGTGCAGATGTACTTACAGTAGGTAATTTTGGTGGAGTGGATCGTGGTCCAGCAGGTGGGAGTGGGCGCTGAAATGGTGATG
>JAYUHP010000047.1:0-6138 GCA_043766875.1 Rickettsiaceae bacterium | reverse complement strand
GAGAATCAAAAATTCGCTAAAGCATATATATTACTTAGCTCAGGGTGGGACGGCGGTAGGAACAGGGATAAACTGCCCCAAAGGCTTTGCTGAGAAGTTTGCGGATTTAGTATCCAAAGAGACTAATCTACCATTTAAAACAGCTCCAAATAAATTTGAGTCACTGGCTTCCAATGATGCGATGGTAGAGTTCTCAGGCACTATGAATGTGCTGGCCGTCAGCCTAATGAAAATAGCCAATGATGTGAGGCTGCTTGCTTCTGGCCCAAGATGTGGGATTGGGGAGTTGCATTTGCCAGAGAATGAGCCTGGTTCATCCATAATGCCAGGCAAGGTAAATCCGACTCAGTGCGAGGCTTTAACGATGGTTTGCGCGCAGGTAATGGGCAATCATATGGCTGTGACGATAGCAGGCTCGCAGGGGCATTTTGAACTCAATGTTTATAAGCCAGTAATCATTCATAACGTGCTTAAATCCTTAAGATTAATTGCTGATGGTTGTAACAGTTTTGTTGATAATTGCTTAACAGGAGCTGAAGCCAATGAGAAGCGCATCTCCGAATTGCTCCATAGTTCACTTATGCTAGTTACCGCACTAAACCCTCATATTGGCTATGATAGAGCAGCAAAAATTTCTAAAAAAGCTCATCATGATGGCATATCACTCAAAGAGGCCGCAATTGCTTTGGGCGAGTTGACGGCCGAAGAGTTTGACAAATATGTTGTGCCTGAGAAGATGATTGGTCGTTAGGGTCATCCCAGCATCCCATTGATTACAGTCTCCAAAATAATACGAGCAGCGATTTTATCGTCTAGTGCATCTCGCTGCTTCCTCTTCATTCCAGCTTCTCGAAGCAAAGATTGAGCTGCGGCAGAGGAAAGTCTTTCGTCTTGGAGAAATATTGGTACTGGGCAAGCGGAGGATAGCTTATCCGCGAAAATGCGTAGCAATTTAGTCTGGTCTGAGTCAGAGCCATCCATTCTTATAGGCAGCCCCAGCACGACCCCGCAGGCTTTATGCTTATCTACAAGCCCTAAGATATACCCAATCTGAGCTTGTTCGCCTTTAGGAGATACCACCTCCAAAGGTACAGCCATAACTTTGCCTGGGTCCGAGATTGCTGAGCCAAGTTTCTTGGCCCCATAATCTATTCCTATAATTGGGCTGCTTGGTTTAAGTAATTGACAAAATTCTTGCAGAGATGAGGCTATCATGGTAATTTTCAATCGCAATTTAATGGCTGATCATATTATGAAACTACTTCGGATGCAATCAGATCTATCAATAATTAAAAGAGCTTTAGTGCTATCGCTTGGATATTTTATATTATTCAATACATCTGTGTTGCTTTATAAATATAGTTACTACAAGGCTGGGGAAAGCCTAGCTCTGGCTGAATTATGCAAGGAATCTTTATATGTATGTTTGATGTTATTTTTGAGCTTTTTAGGCTTTAGTATAAATAACATATTATTCAAGATATATAGTCTATTCTTGTACTTAACTGGGGCTTTTGTCAGCTATTATATATATGCCATGAATATTCTTCCAACGAAGCATATGGTGAAGGCATTCTTTGATGTGGAATCTGTGGAAGCCTATGAGCTTGTTAGTATCAAAATGATTGCCTGGGTTGTAATATGCCTGGCCGTTTGTATATATTTGCTTAGGCGTTTTGATGCAAAAGAAACATCAAATTCTTTGTCTAAAGCACTATTATACTTGTTTTTTATTGCATCGATTGCCAATGTAATTACTCCATTCTACAGGGTCTTCAATAGCTATTTACCAATAGAATATCTCCATAATAGTTACCATTATTTCCTTGAAAGATTCAGCTCTCATAAGAGAACAGATATTACGATGGAGCATAATTTTACGGAAAAAGCTCCAGATGATCTGATAGCGGTTTTGGTAATAGGCGAATCAGCAAGATACGATCATTTCAGCCTGAACGGCTATCCCAGGCAAACAAACCCGCGCCTCCGCACGGAAGATAATCTCCATTCATATAAATGCACAGCCACTTCCAACATGACATACCTATCGGTCTCTAGCATGCTTAGCGGTTTGCCGGCAGAAAGCGCAGAAGACGCGATGCATCAGACTTCGCTGCTTTCAGTCTTTACCAACTTAGGCTTTAATACAATATGGATTGCGACCCAGTCCTTGACGAAATATTTCAGGCATTTGCCAAGCTCAATCTATGATGAGGTGAATTTGAGTATCATACCAGGTGGGTCAGCTCTATATGCACTTAGCAGCTATGATGAGGTGATGCTACCATATTTTGAATCTGCTATAGAGAATAAAGGGAAGTCACTCATAGTACTTCACACCACTGGAAGCCATTGGAATTATACAGCCCGCTATCCCAAGCGTTTTGCACAATTTACTCCTGGATGCGAGGAATTGTCTGGCAAATATGATCATTCAGTTTGCGGGCATGAACGTTTGATTAACTCCTATGATAATAGCATATTATATACTGACCATTTTCTATCAGAGGTGATAAAAAGATTGAAAGATAAAAATGCATTTCTAATATATGTTTCAGACCATGGAGAGTCATTGGGAGAAAATGGATTCTATGGACATGGCAGCGGCGGTATACATGAAGCCCAGAAGAATGTACCTTTCATAAGCTGGTTCTCTAATGGATACATGAAAAATAATCCCAAACTAAAAAATATTGCATATGGCAAAGAATTATCCCATGACAACATCTTTCACTCTATGTTAGATTGTGCTAGTGTTAGTTCAAAGATGGTGGATAAAGGACTCAGCATTTGTGGTTTATGAGGTAAACTATGGCACCAACGAGTAAGAAAATCTTTATTATAGCCGGCGAAGCCTCCGGGGACTTCATAGCCGGTAGGGTGATTGAATCACTTAAGAAGCAAATACCATATCTAGAAATACATGGGATTGGCGGAAGATATATGGAATATCACGGCATTAGCAGCATATTCCACATGAGCCTGATAAGTCTTATGGGTTTCTTCGAAATTATTCCTCATATTTTTCGCCTAAAAAGGCTTATAAAGCATACCGTGAGGCATATATTGGAATATCAGCCTAATGTTGTTATTACAATAGATTCGCCTGGCTTTAATTTTAGAGTAGTAGAAGAGTTAAAAAAAACTGGTTTAAAGACAAAGTTTGTGCATATTGTAGCACCAAGCGTTTGGGCCTACAAGCCTGAGAGGGCTAAGATCACAGCCGGGCTTTATGACAGGCTTTTGACTCTGCTTCCATTTGAGCCGCCTTTATTTACCAAGTATGGGTTAGCTACAGATTTTATAGGTCACCCAATTTTTGAGCAGAATTTTGCTCGCGTTACAGGTTATTTCAGCGATAAATATAATATCCCTAAAGATGCAAGGATCATCTGCGTAACACCTGGAAGCAGGCGTGGAGAAATTAAGCGCCATATGAATATTTTCTTAAAAGCACTTCAGCTGCTCCAAACTAAGTATAACATATTTGCGGTATTTCCTTTGAATAGCAGGGAGGATATGGGGCTTGTTGAGTCATATGTGCAAGGGCAAATCCCGCATGTTTGTGTCTTTGACGATGAACGCTTGGATGCATATTTCGTAGCTGACGTAGCGCTGGCTAAGTCTGGTACCAACACGCTTGAAATAGCGGCTTGCGAGACGCCGATGGTGATTGCATATAAGGTGAATTGGTTGACCTATCTTTATGTGAAAGCAAAAGCCACAATCAAATATGTATCGCTGATAAATATTATGGCTGATGGGGAATTAATCCCTGAATTCATCCAAGATAGATGTGCTCCAGATCTTATTGCTACAGGGCTTGCGAAGTATCTAGAAAACGATAGGATGTCTGAGATACAGATTAAGGAAGCTGCAAAAATTATGCGTTTAATGGGGCTTGGTTCTCGTGAAAAGCCTTCGCAGCAAGCAGCTGATATAATTATCAGGAATTATTTGAGGTGAATTACCGTCATATATACCATGCTGGCAGCTTTGCTGACGTAATGAAGCATGTAATTCTAATTGTGCTTTTGAAAAAGCTAAAGGTCAAAGATAAACCCTTCACAGTGCTTGATGCTTTCGCAGGTATTGGCATTTATGATTTAAATTCTACCCAAGCTTCTAAAACCTTGGAGCATGAAAATGGGATTGGGTTGCTGCTTAAGAAGGCCGACCTGATAATGCCTGCAGCCGTTAGAGAGTATCTGGACATAATAACAGATCTCAACAATCCTCAAGAAACCCATCTTTATCCCGGTTCACCTTATATTGCCGCAAGGTTTCTGCGTGAAGCTGATGAGCTCATAGCATGTGAGCTGCATCCGGAGGATTATGAAACACTTAAGTCCAATCTATATGCCGCTATTCACAAGATAGATGCATATAATGCTATCAAAGCTTTTCTGCCACCTAAAACAGCGCGCGGACTTGTTTTGCTAGATCCTCCATTTGAGGTGAGGGATGAGTTTAGCAAGCTTATATCAGCTCTGAAGCTTATTCGTAAGCGCTTTATAGCCGGGATGGTTATGATCTGGTATCCTATTAAGGATAGGGCTGAAACTATGGGCTTCTATGATCAGCTGAAAGCTACTGGCTATCCCGAGTTTCTTAAGATAGAGTTTGGCATTAAGCTAGAGTCTGGTATGAATAAATGCGGTTTGATCATCGCAAATCCTCCTGACGTCAAAAGCGAAATAGATGATATAATGAGCTTCATTTGCAAGGAGATATATAGTGGAATTGCAGAATCATCTGTTGAAATTCTGTAGGAATTTTTGTACTATGGATGGGATATCGCAGGCTCTTTTAATTTGGGACTTGGTATAATAAATGACCACACCGGAAGTTTGGGTAATAGTAGACCATCGTACAGGAAATGCGGTTCAAGCAATTGCAATTGCAGAGTCTTTAGGATTTCCTTATGAAGTCAAGCATATGGAATATAATATATTTGCAAAGCTTCCCAATATGCTGCTTGGAAACAGCTGTATGTTCCTAAAAGATAAGAGCAAGGAGAGCCTAAAAATTGAGCATCCTCCGAAGCTGGTTATCTCATGTGGCAGGAGAACAGCCCTTGTATCTGCGTATCTAAAGCAGAAATACCCAAATGTGAAATTAGTACAGGTAATGCGTCCTGGCATGAGTGCGGATATATTTGACCTTATAGTGTTGCCGCAACATGATAAATTTAATAAAACTTCTAAAGCTGAGGTAATCAGAACGATCGGAGCCTTAAATAATATCCCTGCAAGAATTGAGCAATATAAGGATAATTTGGTCTCTAAATATCCATCGATGAAGTCTTTTATTGGAGTTTTGGTTGGTGGGAATACAAAAGACTATGGCTTTACAGAAGCTGATTGTAGGGAATTCGCTTATTCTATAGAAAATGCGATTGCCTATAACGGCATCCCAGCTTTTATCAGCTTTAGCAGGAGAACTCCGGAACATACGAAGAAAATTTTCAGGGATATGTTTGTATGGCCTAATATTATCTATGATCCTACAGATATCAATGCGAGTATGGAAAATCCATATATAGCCATGTTGAAATTTGCCAAGTTTTTGGCCCTTACCTGCGATTCTGTCTCAATGTGCAGTGAAGTGGCTTCTACAGGTAAGCCAATGTATGTATATTGCCCTCCGAATTTTAGTTCTAAAAAGCATAAATATTTCTTACAGCAGTTAGTAGATCTTAATATCGCGAAGCAGTTAGGGATTTCTACAGGTATAATGGAGGAATATCAGTATACTCCATTGAATGAGGTAGAAAAAGTTGTTGAGTATATTAGAGAGAAGCTGTTGTAGTGATTGTGAAAAAATGGCAAAAATTTTGTGGCCTGCCGGGCGTAGTTCGCAGAACGAAGCCTGGTGCCGAATGTCGGATTTGAACTGACGACCTACCGCTTACAAGGCGGTTGCTCTACCACTGAGCTAATTCGGCTTGGGGTGTTATTCTCGGCAGAAGGCCGAGAATAATTATTCTTTACCTGCTTCAGGAGCAACTTCTTCTACAGTTTCTTCTGCAGCAGCAGGTACTTCTGGTGCAGCTTCAGTTGCAGGAACTTCTTCTACTACAACCTCGGCAACCTCCGCAACAGCCTCAGCTTCCACTGGAGCTACAACTTCTTCTAC
>JAYUHP010000046.1:0-16288 GCA_043766875.1 Rickettsiaceae bacterium | reverse complement strand
CGACGCCTCCAGCACCTCGATGGTCTGCCGCTATCCTGGACAGAGCAGGACGCGCTGCTCATCCGCTAATCCGCGGACACGCCCGCTCAACTCAAGACATGGATTTTGCGCCAAAGAGAAAAAGGCGTGGAATCTCAACTTGTTGAGAACACAACACTTTCTCTACTCGCGGTAACCAAATTTCGTCGCAATTATTTGGCGGAAATTCGCCAATTTTGCTAAGATATATCGAATCAAAAATCCAATGATGTCAATTACTTAACCGTGGTGACCCCTACGGGAATCGAACCCGTGTTTCCACCGTGAAAGGGTAGCGTCCTAACCGCTAGACGAAGGGGCCTTATATGCAGATACAGAAGTCATATTATACACATTTAAGCCTAAGTAGCAAGCATAAAATCTCAGATGATAATGGAGGCTGAGCTAAAGTTAGTCTTCTAGATGATCATGGCACTACTTCTTGGGTTGTTGTTGCTGGAGATCATTATGAATATCTATCTCTTGGCCAGCCTTATCATCACTCAGAGTAATAATTCCATGGCCTAACTACGCAAATCTTAGCATTAAACATATATCATCTATGATTCAAGCAGGCAAGGTTACACACTCAACTCCAATACACCTTCCCCCAATAAAATATCTGGTGAATAAACAACATCTTGATGCTGCTCTGAATCCCAATATTTTATTTCACCTCCAGGTCTTATAATATTAGCTTGAACATATTCTGTCCATTCTCTCATTATTGCAACCTCTTCTACTGTACGATGATGATCTTTTCGTCTAAACACATCAAATATCTCATAAGTATGTTCTGTAACTCCTGTAAATCTAGATTCTGGACTAATCTCATGAGAATCTAAAAACTCCTTTAATACACGCCAGTTTTCAATTTTGGTACAATCAAAATATCTAATTACACGTGCCTGACTTGGATCAGACGTCCATCCTGTCAAAAACACATCATTAGCTTTATGATCTTTACTAGTGTTACAATCAGCATGAGAACATCCTATTACTACATCCCCTAAATCATGAAGCTCTAAATTTTCTAATTGAGCTTTAACCATACCAGATGTTCTAGTATCAAATGTTAGATCAGTCAGAAGAGTTCCTGATGCTTTAAGACTTTCAAAAGCTTGCCTAGCCTCAAAAACTTGAGCTTCTGAATAATTCTCATCAGCTTCTATCTTTACAATATCTTGTATTCCAGCGCAGCTTAATACATAACCATTTGGTACTGAGAGAGATAAATTGTCACTCAAACCCAACATGCCTAATAATTTATAAGTGATAGAGTCTGCTAAAGCAGGGTCATTAATATATTGCTCAACATGTTCTTCATAAATCTTTATAGCATGTTTTATATTTCTATTACTATACACATTTACTATTCTATACCCATCCTTTGCATAAATACTATCTACTACTTTATCTAACTCACTCTCTCTCAACATGAAATTTTGTATGTTAAGTTTAATACCTGGAATCACTGTCACTTCTACAGCAGGTTTAGTAGTAATATATGAAGCTAGGTATTCCTTAATATCATTTTCAAATAAATTTTCTCTATTTAAACTAACTTGTAATTTGTTAGCTGTAATAATATCTTTAGGGCATAATTTCTCGCTATTACGAGACATTATTTCTGTATTAGCACCGCATCTGACTAAAAATTCTGCTAATTTTACGTTAGATTGTCTTAAAGCTAAATGGAGGGGACTCCATCCATATTCATCGATGTAATTTACATTGGCTCCAGCTACAAAAAGCTCTTTAGCTTCTGACGCCCTACCTTCCCAAATTGCACCACATAATTTTTGTTCTAATGTCATAGTATGTACCTGTAAAATATTAATTTTCAGAAACGTATATTACTGTATTATTAAAGTAATGTCAATATTATAGACTTCGCCAATTCAATTTCGAAGTGCAACAGATGGGACTGTTATCCCTATCAAATAGGACCTATAATTATGAGGTAACCACTATATTCACAATCCTACCAGGCACTACGATAATAGTTTTAACCTGCTTGCCTTCTAAGTGCTTCTCTATCGCAGGCATTAGTACGGCTTCTGATTTTATCTGATCAACAGTAGCAGTGGTTGAAAATTCACCAGTCGCCCTTAATTTCCCATTAACTTGAATAGCAAGAGTAACTGTTGCCTGAACCAAATATGATTCATTATGTTTTGGCCAAGGAGTTTCATATAGCATTTTTGTATTGCCGCTTGCCTGCCATAGCTCCTCTGTAATATGGGGAATGAACGGGTTTAGAAGCTGCAATAATGTCTGGAACCCATATTTCACTAAAGGCAAATCCTTGTTTTGAGCTGCAGAGTCAGAAAGCGCATTATATAACTCTCTGCTCCTGGCTATGGCCTTATTTAGACCAAAACTCTTTATGTCTTCTGTTACAAACTTAATAGTATGATGTATTGTTGTAAGGAGCTTATTGCCTGCATATCCAGCATCATTTCCTTCCTTCACCTGCAACAGCTGCTCCTGCATAGAGCACAGCCTGCCTATAAAGCGGAAGCATCCTTCTATCCCGGAGTTAGACCATTCCAATTCTTTTTCCGGTGGGCTATCCGAAAGGGTCATCAAGCGAAGCGTATCAGCACCATAAATGGCCAGCATAGTTTCTGCATCCACTACATTTTTCTTGGACTTGCTCATTTTTTCTATCTTGCCTTCTGTAACCTTGAGGCCAGTAGTTTTATGAATTAAGCCATCAGCAGTCTTAGTTACATCTTCCGGATAGACCCACTCCCCCTTTTCATCCTTAAAAGTAGAGTGAAGCACCATCCCCTGAGTGAGCAAAGCTTTGAATGGCTCACGCACTTCCAAATAGCCCAAATCATTCATTGCTTTGGCGAAAAAGCGAGAATATAGCAAATGAAGAATCGCATGCTCAATCCCTCCTATGTACTGGTCCACAGGCATCCAATATTTACATGCTGCCCTGTCAGTCATCTCTAGCGCATTTGCATTACAGTATCTAGTGAAGTACCAAGAAGATTCAAAAAATGTATCAAAAGTATCCGTTTCTCTGACAGCTTTAGCCGCGCATTTGGGGCAGTTCACATGTTTCCAGCTAGGATGCATGCTCAGGGGGTTTCCTTTGCCATCAAAGACCACATCTTTAGGCAATGTAACTGGTAGATCTTTACTTGGCACAGGCACGCTGCCGCAATTATCGCAATATATGATAGGTATTGGGCAGCCCCAATAGCGCTGACGTGATATGCCCCAATCTCTAAGACGATATTGCGTTACTTTTTTGCCTAAGCTCAGTTCTTCCAGTTTTTTTATAGATGCATTTTTTGCGTCCTGAGTCACCAGCCCATCTAAAAAACTGGAATTCATCATAGTACCTGCCCCAGTATATGGAGCTTTGGAAAGATCTATCCCATCGGCCTTCACCACCTGCTTTATAGGAAGCCCATATTTGCAAGCAAATTCATAATCTCTTTCATCGTGAGCCGGGCAGCCAAATACCGCTCCCGTACCGTAATCCATTACTACGAAATTTGCTATATAGACTGGCAATTCTATAGAACTGTCAAAAGGATGCACAACCTTAAGTCCGGTATCAAAGCCCTCTTTCTCTGCTGTCTCCAAAGAAGTTGTGGAAACCCCCTGTCTTGCGCATTTCGCTGTAAAAGCTTCTATTTCAGGGGTTTTAGCAACATGCTTCGCGATTATTGGATGGTTATGGCTGACAGCTAGAAAACTTGCACCAAAGAGAGTATCCGGGCATGTTGTGAAGATATTGATGCTATCATCGGAATTTGTTATTTTGAACGAGACCTCAGCGCCAACAGATCTTCCAATCCAGTTTTCCTGCATAATGCGCACGCTTTCAGGCCAATCGGATAATTTCTTTATATCCTCCAGCAATTCTTCAGAATAATTGGTGATTTTGAGGAACCATTGCTTAAGACTGCGTCTTTCTACCAAAGCACCGCTACGCCATCCCCTTCCATCAATTACCTGCTCATTGGCCAGCACAGTTTGATCCACAGGATCCCAGCTCACCAAAGATTCCTTCTGATAAGCTAGATTTTTTTCTAAAAGCTCTAGGAAAAATTTCTGCTCATGCTTGTAATATTCCGGATCGCAGCTTGTAATTTCTCTCGACCAATCATATGAAAAGCCCAAAGCCTTAAGCTGCGCTTTCATATTGCTGATATTAGCATAAGTCCAGTCGGAGGGGTGAGAGCTATTGCTGATAGCAGCATTTTCAGCCGGCAGTCCAAAGGCATCCCACCCCATTGGATGAAGCACATTATAGCCAGATCTAGACATGAAGCGCGCTATGACATCGCCTATCGAGTAATTTCTTAAATGTCCCGCATGGATTTTTCCAGAAGGATATGGGAGCATTTCCAGAACATAGTATTTGGGCTTATCTGAGACATTTTCGACTTTAAATGCTTTTTGATCTTCCCAAATTTTTTGCCACTTGGAATCTATTTCGGTAAATTTAGTAGACATAATACTCCTAATAATTGGAAATGCTGGAGTATCAATTATTTCGCGGATTTACGCAAATAGAGCTGCCTTGCGCGACGTAGTATCTTATCTTCAACACTGGTCTGTAGGTCTGATGAAGCTTTATCTTCAAGCCAGCGTCCGTCTTTCAGAACCCTCTGCTTTAGCTCAGTTTTAATAGATTCCGGACTGATAACATCACCGATTACATGAACTTTCAGCTTGAAGCTACGGTTTGGCTCTTTGCCATTGCTATACCATTCGGTGACTAATGTACCGCTTTCAGCATCAGAAGAAGCAATAGGGGCTAGATCCTCGACTATATCGTGACTAGCTTGCCATAGGTACTTGTTGACATTTGTATCATCAGTTTTGGTAGAAGTATTGCGTATCTTCCCTGGACGAAAAACGAGTCCGTCACCACCTAGAACAGAGCCCATCTCCTTCGCACGCTTCTCATCCCTAGTTTCAGGGTAATTTCCGGCATAAGAAAGGCTGCTAGCAGTCATGATTATGCATGCAATCGCCGTATAGCATAACTTCTTCATCTTAAGTCTCAAAGATTAATTAATTTTAGGAAGAATAATAGTAAAAATCAAGAATGTCCAGATTATTATTCAGTGTGCACGAGCAATTTGATAATGCCCTATTATACCCAATTTTCTGTTACTAACCCCTTTACTCTACTAAACTCTGCAACATTATTAGTAACCAATGTTGCTTGCTCAGAAATAGCATGGCTAGCTATCAGCAAATCATTGTTACCTATGATAATGCCATTTCTTTTCAGCCCAGCTCTCAATTCTCCATAGAATAAAGCAGATTTCGCTGAAAAATCCATAACTTCAAGTTTAGCTAAGAAAATATCTAAATTAATTTGGTTTTGCTCTTTGTGCATACTATTAGCAACTCCATACTGAAGTTCAGCCAATACTATAGAGGAAATAGCTACAGTATGTTTTGCATCTAATGCTTCCAATTTTTTAATATAGGAATCAGGTTTTTTATTAAGGGCATAGATACAAATATTGGTATCTAACATATAGATCATTTGAAGTATTCCCTTTCTTGAGGAGGAAGATCTTCTCGTCCTTCTGGAAAGAAATCATTCGTTGGCTTTATTTGACTAAATACATCAGACCAGGATTGATTTATTGGTTGTAAAACCACTCCTCTACCCAAAGTAGTAATACTTACTTCCTTCGCTTTAAATCTAAATGCTAGTGGCAACCTCACGGCCTGACTTTTTCCATTCATGAATAATTTGGCTGTTTGCATACATCACCTCCACACTTTAGTTAGTATACATTTTTTAGTATATACTAACTTGTCAAAGATGTACAAGCATAAATTGGGAATTATCATCACTCGTACTCACAGAATCTATTTTTTTCATAATAAAGCTTGGTAATCATAGCAGCTGTTTCTTCTACCGAACGCCTTGTGACATCAATTACGGGCCAATTATTTTTTGTAAATAGCATTCTCGCCTGATGGCATTCCTCTTTTACAAACTCAAGATTCATATAATCAGAGCTATACGCCCCTGCCATTCTGGTTTCGCGAAGTTCGGTCAGCCTTTCTGGATCGATTATTAACCCCACTATTAATGGCTGCGTTGCCGTAAATAGATACTCCGGTAGATCATTCCCTAAAATATAAGGAATATTGGCTGCTTTGAAACCATCATAGGCCAGGTAAAATGAGGTTGGAGTTTTCGAAACCCTTGAAGGACCCACCAGAATAATATCTGCAAAGCTTATATCTTCTACTTTTTGACCATCATCGTGAGAAATCGCAAATTCTATGGCTGAAACTCTAGCAAAATAGCTATCCTGTTGATTGGCAAAAGCATCTGTAACATCCCTGGCCTCTATTTTCATGTATGATGTTATCTCATCCACCACTGATCCCACTAAAGATATTGATGGTAAATTGGATTTATTACAAAAATCTCTAAGAGCTTTTCTAATTTTTTTGTTAGAGATATCATAGAGTATCACCCCTTCATAAGATTTCATCTCTTCAAAGGCTTTTTCTAAAGCTTTTTCATGCTTTATAAGAGGCCAATAATGTTTTTTAGTTTCCATATCAGGAAAATGAGCCAGAGCCGATGTTATTGCCCCTTTCAGAGCATAAACCGACGAATCAGACACAAGATGAATATTTAATATTTCTGCCATTGAGTATAACCCCCGATAAATTCTGTGTATAACTATGTGGATCAAATAATGGTCTGCAGTTATGCACAAAGCCCATTGTTGCTCTTAGTCACTTGTCCACATGTGTATAACTATATAACTAAACTGTGAAAAATGTAAATAATTCTTTACGAGCTTGATTCTATCGGCTTTTTAATGTAAACCTGATTGTGGATAGTTTTGTTGATAAAATTCAATCAACATAAAAGCACGTACAACAACAACTACTATATACTTATATGAATAATAAGATATTTATAGATGTCTTGCGAAATAAACCCTCAAAGAAGACTCCGATATGGATAATGAGGCAGGCAGGACGCTATCTCCCTGAATATAGAATTTTAAGGGAAAAAGCCGGTAGCTTTCTAAATTTATGCTATTCTCCAAAAGATGCGTGCGAAGTTACCATGCAGCCAATCAAGAGATTTGGATTTGATGCTGCAATAATATTCTCGGATATTTTAATAGTACCCCACAGCCTAGGAATAAAATTAGAATTTAAAAAAGGCGATGGGCCAATATTAGAGAAAATAACTAATGAGAATGAACTTAAGAAGCTAAACATATCAAAAAATAACCAATGTTTCGATAAGATCTGGGAAACAGTTTCTAGAGTAAAAGCCGAATTACCAAAAGACAAAGCTTTGATAGGATTTGCTGGTGCCCCTTGGACAGTAGCTACATATGTTCTGGAAGGAAGAGGGAAAACAGGTTTTCCAAATGCAATAAGACTAGCCAAAGAAAATCCAGAATTTGTACAAAGCTTGATTAATATAATCATAGAGCAGACAATAAATTATCTTATTGGTCAAATAGAAGCCGGAGCTGAGGTAATACAGATTTTTGATACATGGGCGGGAGTGTTGGAGAAGAAGGAATATGAGAGATTTGTAGAATTTCCGAGTCTACAAATTATTTCTTGCTTGAGGGAATTATATCCAGATATATTGTTCATAGGCTTTCCAAAGGGAATAAAAGGATCATATAAAAGCTATATCAAAGCAGTAAAGCCAGATGGATTCAGTATAGATTCAAGCGTTTCAATGGAAGAAGCAAAAGATCTACAGAATTTTGTAACAATTCAGGGAAACTTAGATCCAGAGCTACTTCTAACTGATAAAGCAAAGATAAAAGATGCGGCAGAAAATATATTAAATAATTTAGCAGGAAAGAATTTCATCTTTAACCTAGGTCATGGGGTATTGCCTGAAACTCCTGTAGAAAATGTGGAATTCTTAGTAAATTTAGTACAAAATTATGAAAAAAGGTAAAACGGCAGTAATACTATTTAACTTAGGTGGACCAGATTCACTGGAAAATGTTAGGCCATTCCTATTCAATCTTTTCTATGATAAAAATATTATAAGGGTACCAAATCCCTTCAGATGGCTTATTGCTAAGCTCATATCAAGCAGACGCACAAAAACTGCTCAGGAAATATACAAGCATATGGGTGGAAAATCGCCTATTTTGGAGGAAACTGAAAAACAGAGAAAGGCTTTAGAGCAAGAGCTGAAAAATAAAAATATAAAAATATTTATATCAATGCGCTATTCTTTACCAGATAGCAATGAAGCCATAGAACAGATTAAAGACTATAACCCTGACAATATAATTTTAATCCCTCTATATCCCCAATTTTCTACGACTACCACAAAATCTTCAGTAGAAGATATGATGGTAAAAATAAAAGAAATAAATTTTAAGGGCAATTTGGATATGCTCTGCTGTTATCCTACAAACGAGAAATTTATAGAGGCCCACGCTGAAAATATTAGAAACACTATCAGCCCTCTAAAAAATAAAAATATAAAAATATTATTTTCAGCCCATAGTCTGCCAGAAAAAATAATAAAGCAGGGTGATCCATATCAATGGCAAATAGAGCAAACTGTAGAAAAAATAATAGAAAGGCTTCAAATAAAGGATCTGAATTATAAAATTACCTATCAAAGCAAGGTAACACCGGTTAAGTGGCTTGGCCCTTCCACTGAGGATGAGATTAGAGTGGGGGCTGAAGAACAAAAATGCATAGTCGTGGTTCCTGTGGCATTTGTTTCAGAACACTCAGAAACGCTCGTAGAACTCGATATAGAGTATGCGAGAATAGCAGCCGAAAGAAAGGCGGAGTATTTTAGAGTACCAACGCTTGGGACTAGCAGGATTTTTATATCAGCCTTAGCGGAAATAATAAAATCATTCCTAAAAGAAGAGAAAAATCTGGTGTCGTCCGATAAAAAGACTAGAATATGCCCTACGAGTTTTAAAGGATGTATCTGTAGGGGTTAAAAATGGCAAGTTATTATGAATGGGTTAAGGCGCTTCATATCATATTTGTAATATGCTGGATGGTGGGGTTGCTTTATTTACCGCGCCTGTTTGCGTATCATACTAGGGCGGCCATAGGGTCAGAAATGGATAAAACATTCCAAACAATGGAATCCAGGCTACTCAGGATAATAATGAACCCCGCTATGATAGGCACCTATATTTTAGGGCTAACCAATGCTTATATATACGGCTTTGTAGCTCTTGGGGTATGGTTTCATATTAAGATGACGGCTGTAATAGTGCTTACAATAGCTCATGGGCTTTTTGCTCGCTGGAGAAAAGATTTTGCAGCTGGAAAAAACAAACATTCAGAGAAATTTTATAGAATATGCAATGAAGTTCCAGCTGTTATGATGGTAATAGCGGTCTTTATGGTCGTCTTAAAACCCTTCGAGTGAATATGAGTGACGAAAAAACATTTTTTGGCTTTAAAACAGTCTCTAGTGAGGAAAAAACCAGCCTTGTAAAAGGGGTCTTTTCTTCCGTTGCTAGCAAATATGATATTATGAATGATTTAATGAGTGGAGGTATGCACCGCTTATGGAAAGAGCAATTCATAAAGCACATCCCGGATTTTAGTGGAAGGCTTTTGGACATGGCGTCAGGCACTGGGGATATTGCTATAAAATTCTATAAAAATGCAAAAAAAGAGGAAATAAAGCCCAGAATTACAGCATGTGATGCGAGCAAAGAGATGCTAGCACAGGGGCGTGATAAAGCCTTGGACAAAGGAATAGCGGATATTGAATATGTGACAAGCCTTGCTGAAAAGCTGCCATTCGAGGATAGCAGTTTTGATTATTACACAGTTGCATTTGGGATAAGAAATTTTACAGATATCAAAGCCGCTTTGAAAGAGGCTTTTAGAGTGCTAAAGCCTGGTGGAAAATTTCTGTGCTTAGAATTTTCCAAAGTAGAAAGCAAAGTGCTAGAGCCCATATATGATTTTTATTCGATGAATATCATACCGTTTATTGGCAAAATAGTTACCAAAGATGAAGATTCTTACAAATATTTAGTAGAAAGCATAAGAAAGTTTCCTGATCAAGAAGCCTTTAAAGCATTGATAGAAGAAGCTGGCTTTTCGGGAGTTAAATACAGCAATCTGACATTTGGAACTGTGGCCATACACACCGGGTATAAGGCGAGTTCGTAGGCACCATATGATAGATTTGATACGTATTTTTACCATAATTGCTATTTGCCAAATCTTTAAGCACTTGGGGTCAAAAAGGCTAAATTTTTTTATTTTTGCCATTGGCAGAATATACGAGCTATTGCTATTTCCTTTTAGAAGAAGCAGACATAGATCCAAGAGTTTGGGAGAAGCCTTGCTAAAGGTTTTGCAAAGGGCTGGGCCGATCTATGTGAAATTTGGTCAAACTTTGTCTACAAGGCCAGATATCATAGGGGAAGATATTGCCCAGCATTTGAAGCAGCTGCAGGATAAATTGCCACCATTTTCTTCCCACATAGCTCGCGAGATTTTGGAAAAAGAGTTTGGGAAGAATATAGAGGATGTTTTTACCAATTTTGATGATGTTCCAGTAGCTGCGGCTTCCATATCGCAGGTGCATAAGGCGGTGTTAAAAGATGGAAAAAAAGTAGCTGTGAAAATCCTGCGACCAGGAATACGCAAGCAGTATGAAAGAGATTTAAAGCTGCTATATTCTTTAGCTAAATTATCTAGTTTTTTACTTAAAGATGCCAAGCGGCTAAAGCCTTTAGAGGTTATAGATATTTCGCGGAGCATCATGAATCATGAGCTTGATTTACTGATGGAAGCGGCTAGTAGCTGTGAGATGAGGGATAATTGCAAAGATGATGGCATAGTAGAGATTCCAGAGGTTTGTTGGCAATATACCACTCAAAGCATATTAACTGCCCAGTGGCTAGATGGCATATCAATATATGATACGAAATCTATAAAAAAGGCTGGTTTGGATACAGTTTTAATATCGCAAAAAATAGCTGCAATGTTCTTCAACCAGGCCTATCGAGATGGGGTTTTCCATGCAGATTTACATCCAGGGAATGTTATGGTGACTAAAGAGGGCAAGATAGCGCTGGTGGATTTTGGTATAGTTGGCAGGTTGCCCGAGATGGACAGATTAGCCGTCGCAGAAATATTATATGCTTTTTTGGGAAAGGATTATAAGAGAGTTGCAAAGATTCATTTGGATGCAGGCTATATACCTAAGAATGCGGACCTGAGCTTGTTTGCACTCAGCTGCAGGGCTTTGGGCGAGCCTATAGTTGGCGTTTCGCTTAAGGATATATCTATCGCAAAGCTCCTGTCGCAGCTGTTCAAAATGACCAAAGATTTTGGTATGGAAACTCAGATTCAACTGCTGCTATTGCAGAAGACGACAGTGGTAGTGGAAGGAATAGGGAGGCTCCTAAATCCAGACCTTAATATGTGGCAGCTTGCTGAGCCTTGGATAAAAAAATGGGCTGTAAAGAACATTTCCCCTGAAGCTAAGGCTCTTAGGATCTTGAGAGGAGTGCTTGATAGATTGACTGAAAGGTTTTTGTAATTAAAGGATAGAGAATATTATGATTAAACCTTTGAAAGACACCCAGTCAGAGAATTTAGCTAAATTAGATAACCTGATCAATGAGCAAGATAAGCCGGAGAAGCTATCACGAAACGCTTCCGGCATTTTGAAAGGAAGGTTTGGTATAGATGGGGTGGTGTATGAAGACGGAGTAGCCTATCAACGCAAACTCCGTGATGAGTGGGAATAGCTCATGAAAATCGCTACTTGGAACATTAATTCTCTAAGGCTTCGAATGAATCAGCTTAAAAATTTTGCGGATGAGCATCAGCCGGATGTTATAGCTTTGCAAGAGACAAAAGTGCAGGATATCGCCTTTCCTTTGGGAGATTGTATCTCCATAGGTTATCCGCATGTAAGATTCAGCGGCGAGAAGTCCTACAACGGCGTTGCCATACTTTCCAAGCTCCCGATAGAAAGTGAATTCTGCCTTGAGTTTTGTAATGAGCATAAGCGCCATATAGCTGCAAAAATTGGCGGCATAGAGGTACATAATTTCTATGTTCCAGCAGGTGGGGATGAGCCAGATATTTCTATAAATCCTAAGTTCAAGCATAAGCTGGAATATTTGGATGCAATGCATGAATGGTTTCTAAAGAACCGTAATAAGGATCAGAACATAGTGCTAGTGGGTGATCTTAACATAGCCCCTTTGGAACATGATGTATGGTCTAGCAAGGCTCTTACGAAGGTTGTAAGCCACACAGCTATAGAGAGAGATATATTGATGCGCAATATCAATGAATTTGGTTTTATAGATGCTCCACGCCTTAATGTGCCCGCTTCCGAGAAATTATACAGCTGGTGGAGCTATAGGGGGCTGGATTGGGAAACATCCGACAGAGGTCGGCGTTTGGATCATATACTACTAACTCCTCCACTTGCGGCAAAATTTGAATCTTCCACTACCCTTAAAAACATGCGAGGGATAGAGAGTCCATCTGACCACGTACCAATACTAGTTAATATTTCTTAACCTCGTTGTCCAAAAAAACATACAAACTTCTTTTTTATGAATAAATCAACCTTGTAGTTGCGAAATAAAAAGACTATTCTTACATGTTAGGATAGTCTTTACGAATGAATAATTATAATGGAATGCGAGACTCTTGATGAGCCAGGACAGTCTTAAAGAATATGTAGAATCGCAAGCTTATTTTAGAGATGCAAGGAATTGGTACAACTTAAAGTATCTAGCTCCATTGAGTCACAAAGTGTGGCTTGTTTATGCTACTTTATTGCTAGTGATTGTTATGGGGGCTTTAGCTGTGAATATTTACAAACTGCTACCTGTAAAACAAGAACTTATTTACGCAATTTCTGTTAGTACCCGCGGCGAAAATAATGCTCGGATAGTTAGTATGGATGCCGTTGGTGAAAAAAATTCTCCACAAAGATTTATCGCCAAGAATCTTCTGGAAGATTATGTAGCGAATAGAGAAAATTATAATTACGATAATTTAGAGGGACAGTTTAATCGCGTGCATAACGACTCAACAAGGCTTGTGTTCAAGCGCTTTTACAACTACATGAGTATAAATAATCCTGACTCTCCAATAATGAGATACCAGAAATATGCAAAGAGAAAGATTGCCATCACAGATATAAAATTTATTTCAGACAACGCAGCTATCGTACATTTTCACTCCACAGCTAAGGATGATAATAACAGCATATTTGAGAATCTAAACTGGGAGGCAAGAGTCAGTTTCGAAATGGGAGATGTAGGAAAACGCAAACCGACAGGCAGTCCTTTTGACTTCACTGTTATAGATTATAGCTTGAAGCTTTTGGAGGATCAAAAATGATACGGAAGCTGGTTGGTTTTATCATTTTACTGGCTATAGGCTGCTATTCTGCCTATGCGATCAGAGAGCCAAGGCCTACAGCGGTGGATAGCCGTATAAGGGTTATTGTTTATAGCCCGGATGATGTATTCAAATTCACGGGTTATTTCGGCTACCAAGCTAGCATAGAATTAGGGAAGGGTGAGGAAGTGTCCAGTATCTCTATGGGCGATACTACTTCCTGGCAAATAGTGCCTTCAGGCAATAGAATATTCATAAAGCCAATAGAGCAAGATGCTACCACTAACATGACTCTAATAACCAATAAGCGTGTATATTTCTTCGAATTATATGCTCAGGAAGCAATGGATATACGCGATCCAGAAATGGTGTTTAATGTGAGATTCATATACCCAGATGAAGAGGATGAGGATAATATCAAAACCTTTACTTCTGGTTCCCATGATCCAGATTTAACCCATCCTGAGAAATATAACTTCAATTACAGCTTGAGTGGGCATGAGGACGTAGCTCCGATAAAAGTTTTTGATGATGGGGAGTTTACCTACATGCAATTCCGCGATAAAAATGCTGAAATACCGGCAATATTCGCAGTGGATGAGGAGCTCAGGGAGTCGATGGTAAACTATAGGTTAAACACGAATATGGGTAATACGGTGGTTATTGAGCAAGTATTCAAAAAATTATCTATAAGGTCAGGCAAGAGAATAGCTTGTTTGTTTAATGAAGCTTTCGATAAGCAGCGGTGATTAGAGTGTATGACACAAGAGAATGCTGATAAAGTAAAAGAAATTAAACTGCTACATCTGGACCATTTGCAGAGAGAGTATTTGGATGGGATGACTACCAAGTTTTTAGAGCATAAGCAAATAGAGATTAATGAGATAGTAGAGCCCTTTGTATCATATATACTTAAGCTAGTGGAGCTATCAGCTGCTGGCGAAAAGCATTTGTGTGATGATGCTGGTAATATAAGCAATAGTGCAGATAATTATCTCAAAAAATTTACTGATGCTATTTTTGTATGTTCGAAGCGTCATATACATTACCACAAGATTTTGGAGACGCCTGAAATTAAAGCTATACTCGCCAAAGCCGTGCAGCCAAGAACGAGAACAACAAGTCAGCATATGAATGAGCTGGAATATAGGATCAAGATTCTTGCCTATACAATGCTAGAGAATGATGATGCTAAAATAGATGATTATTTATCTTCGGCAGAGGATTTATATATGTCAGCTCTTGCTTCTATGAATCCCACTACGGCGAAATATACCTTTATTCATCATCTGGTGGACATGATCATCGATCAACGAGAATATACCATCTCTGACATTATGGGACTGGTTGCAAAATATGCTAAATATCTTGGTAGAACTGCGCCGTCAGAAGCAACAATAGAAGGCTTGATGCAAAAATATAGCGATGTGGCTGGTCACAGAGATATAGGGATGGTTCATGCCGCTCGCGTCGAAGCATTCAAGATATTGGAGGGAGTCTGATGAAACATATAAACAACGAGCTCCGCAGATATTTGGTACATCAAATAGTGGAATATGTCTATGAACAAACTATTGGTGGCTATGTGAGTGCTCAGAAAATCAGGTCTCTTGAGAAGGGAGTTACAAATATTTGTAAATCCGCTTTCGGTCCTGAATATTCCAAATTGGCACAGAAGGAATCATCCAGGATATTGCGTGCTACTTTGAACATGGGGCAGCTCGGGATTGGCGGTAAGGTTCTTAAGCTTATGGATAACACGCAGTTTGGCGGAAGTAGTGCTGTCTCTACAATTTTAAATGAGATAAATAATACTAGATCTCCCGCAGGAAGAGCGCCAATTAACCCGGCGCATAACCCTTGGACTGCAAGAATTAACGCGGAAAGACGTGCATCCGTTGTCGCTAAAGATAGAATGATGGTTGAGTAAATAATATCCTTTTTGCATAACAGTTCGTCCATACTATCATTGCGAGGAATCGTGCAGAGCATGTGCGGCGCACGGTTTTTGACGCAACCCAGTCATATATTTGTTGCGTAGCAACACTAATTTTACCTTAGAATTGCTTCGCAATAGTTATTTTACTGGATTGCTTCGCGGCCCGACTCCGCAAATGCTTTGTCATGACACTCGCAACGACATCAAAAAAATATTTTCATTTTTTTCACTGTAACCCCTTAATGAGATTTTTTACCATGATATTATGACTTTAGTACAGAGGGCAATTACTTTCGTAACACATGATTCTGGTAGGCTATTCGTGGGCAATTGATTTGTTATATAAAGATGCTATAGTAATCTCGATGTACTGATATAAAACACAATAAAAAAGGAGCATATAATGTTTAGCGTAAAATTTGTTACAAGCGTTACTGATAGTGATTTAACGGTAGTTTTTGCGGCTGAGAATGAATCTCTGCCTGAGGTATATAATGGTCTGGATAATAAGTCTGGTGGGCTTATTTCTAAGGCTTTGGGGGATAAAAATATTTTTAGTGGCAAGTTCGGCAGGACTAAAAGCCTGACTTTTTCGGACAATGGGGCCTTGAAGCATATATTACTGCTTGGTCTTGGTAAGCCAGAAGAATTGGCCGCTCATAAAATTGAGGAATTGGGAGGCAAGCTCTACTGCGCAGCGAGCTGCATGAGGGTTAAGAGCATATCCATTGGATCTGATTATCATCTAAAGAATTTTGACAATGCAGAATTTGTCTCATCTTTAGCTTTGGGCGCAAAGCTGGGCTCATATAGATTTGACAAATATCGCACCAACCAAAAAGAGGAAGATAAGAGCCGTGTTGATAGTCTAAGCCTTGTTGTAAGCGATATGAAAGCAGCAGAAAAACATTATGCTGAAAAAGAAGCTTTATTGTCTGGTATATTTTT
>JAYUHP010000045.1:0-6207 GCA_043766875.1 Rickettsiaceae bacterium | reverse complement strand
CCAGCAGATTGTGCAAGAGTACCAGCAGCATTAATGCCCGAGTAGGTAAGCGTTGCAGCAGCACCCACAGCACCAGTAGCTACAGACCCAGCGGCATTGACGGCACCAGTAGCTACAGACCCAGCAGCATTGACGGCAGCAGTAGCTACAGACCCAGCAGCACTGACAGCACCAGAACCCAAATCCATAAGAGGATCAAATGCTGCCGCACCTAAATCTGTGAGTCCAGCTCCTATATTACCCTCCATTAGCTCACTTCCTGAAGCACTAATATGAGCACTAGAATGACTAGCAGCAGAAGAAAGGGCATTTGATAAATCCCTATTAGCTGAGCTAATAGATTGGTTGACATCAGCGCTGGCTGAACTAATAGAATTATTTACATCATTGCTGGCTGAACTAATAGAGTCATTGACTTGGGAGGAAGCTTGACTAACACCACTGCTCAAATTACCCAAAGCTTGGTCTGCACCACCCATTAAATCTGCTTCAGCAGTATAAGCTGAATTAACTATATTTGCAGCATCTCCTGCAATAGCATTTGTCATATCAGAACCAGCTGATGCAAAAGAAGCTTCTAGATCTCGCCTCGCATCACTAGCAGCTCTTCCTATATCACCCGCAGCTGTAGAAATAGCAAAAGTTTCATTAAGGAAATTTACACCTTCTACTACATAATTTGTACCCTCCATCACGTAATCTGTACCAATTGTGATAGGCTCACTCAATGTATTATAGGCTATATTGTATCCTTGTTCACCCAAAGCCAGAGAAGTGTCAGCTATCCTAACTCCTACATCTTGAGCCGTAGCAGATACGCCAGGAGCTAATGTTATGACCGAACTCTCTACACCACCAACAATGCCTCCTGCGGCTTGAACTACACCTCCACCAACATCTCCTGCGGCTTGCGCTACACCTGTAGAAACATCTACTGCCGCATCTCCAACGCCAGTACCCATAGCAACAGTAGCATCACCAACTCCCGTAGCCATCGCAACTGTCGCATTGCCGACTCCTGTGCCAACAGCTGCAGCTGCTTCGCCAACTCCTGTAGCTACGGAAGCTGTCGCATCACCTACACCGGTTCCTAAATCTGCAAGAGGGTCAAATGCTGCAGCACCTAAATGTGTGAGTCCAGCTCCTACATCACCCTCCATTAACTCACTTCCTGCTTCACTAATATGAGCACTAGCATCACTAGCAGCAGAATCAGTAGCGTTTGATAAATCCCTAGAAGCCTGAGAATTACGAGTGGATAAACTATTGGAGGCTGCACTAGCAGCATTTGTTACATCGCTCTGAGCAACAGTTCTGGCATTAGTGATGCTAGCTGCAGCAGATGCACTAGCATTCGTAAGATCACTTGAAGCCCTATTAGCTCCAGCAGAGACAGAGGCATTAGCTGCGGATGCAGCATTGCTGAGTTGAGCATTCGCAACACTAGCAGAATTCATAAAAACACCTGCGGCTGCTACAGCACTATTAGCCACGGCTGAATTAATTTGAGCCAAACCCAAAGCATCATATATAGCCCTACCAGCAGTACTTAAATTACCTCCAATCGTCTGTCCAGCAGACTGTAACGCACTCCCTATAGCACCTCCGGCAACGGTCATTGCACCAGCTGTTGCATTACCCGCATCCGTTAATGCACTCGCCGTTGCGTTCCCTGCATCCGTCATTGCCCTTGCTGTAGCATTTCCTGCATCTGTCATTGCGCTCGCCGTTGCGTTCCCCACCATAACTGTTCCACCGAGTGCGGCAGTCCCAGCCATCACTGTGCCATCGAGTGCAGCATTCGTTATACCAGGTGCGGCATCAATAGCAGCATTAACAGCAGATACGGATCCGGTATAAGCAGTATTGGCTATACCAGGTGCGGCATCAATAGCGGCATTAACAGCAGATACGGATCCAGTATAAGCAGTATTGGCTATACCAGGCGCAGCGTCAATAACAGTAGTAACTCCAGTCGCAATGGAAGGTGCGATAAAGTTATATGCTATAGTTCCATCATTAATAAGAGGCGCAGCAGCTGTACTCACACCTGATGCAATATCAAGAGCGGCGTTTCTCACGCCTGATGTAGCAGCACCAGCAGCATTTGCTACTCCAGAGGTAGCATCAAGAGCAGCATTTCTTACGCCTGAAGTAGCATCACTAGCAGCATTTGCTACTCCAGAAGTGACACTAATAGCAGCACTGCTTACACCTCTGCCAATACCTACAGCAGCTCCACCAACTCCTGTGCCAACAGCCACTGCTGCGTTACCAACCCCTGTACCAACACCCACCGCAGCTGCACCAGCTCCTCTGCCCATACCTATAGCAGCCCCGCCAACTCCAGTACCAACAGCTACGGCAGCACCTCCAACCCCTGCCCCCAAATCTGCAAGAGGATCAAATGCGGCAGCACCTAATTCTGTGAGTCCAGCTCCTATATTACCATGCATTAGCTCGCTTCCTGAATTACTAATATGAGCACTAGCATCACTAGCAGCAGAATCAGTGGCATTTGATAAATCCCTAGAAGCTTCTGAATTGTGAGTGTCTAAACTGTTGAAAGCTGCACTAGCAGCATTTGTTATATCGCTCTGAGCAGCGGATCCAACATTTATGATATCAGCTGCAGCAGCTCTTCCCGCATTAATAGCGTCAGCTGCAGCAGCGACACCAGCATTTGTCAAATCACTCTGAGCGGCTCTTCCAGCATTAGTGAGGTCAGCTTCAGCTGCGAAACCAGCGTTTGTTATGTCACTCTGAGCAGCGAATCCTGCGTGAGTTAGGTCAGCTTCAGCTGCGAACCCGGCATTTGTTAGATCACTCTGAGCAGCCAATCCAGCCTGAGTCATGGTGCTTGCAGTAGCATTACCAAAATCGATTATAGCATTTTGAGCGAATGATTCTGCATTGGTTAGTGCGCTTGCAGTAGCATTACCAAAATCAACTATAGAATGCTGAGTAACTAATTCTGCATTGCTCAATGCGCTGGCCGTAGCATCAAAAGCGTTTGTTGAAAAATCAGCCGCAGTATTATATGTGTTAGTTGAAAAATCAGCCGCAGTATTATATGTGGAGTTAATTGGATTAGTAACGGCACTTAAAGCAAAAACAGTACTGGAACTTATCAGTAATAATGGTACAAGAATTCTACACAAAAATATGAACATTATATCCCGCTCTCCAATCTTATATAAAGTTCAGGCAGCCAATCTTCTGCATTATCTCCCTTCGCTGCCTTTACCTCTTCTAATATTTTAAGCTCTTCTGCACCAGAAGATAAAATACGAAGAAAAATCCCGAGCCCAGCACCGCTTAGTTGAGTAATGATTGACCTTCTGCCATATGGTTTTAGTATGAACACGCTATCATATTCTATATTTAATAATTCTTCATTTTCATGCTCGGTAAGCCCGAATAAATCTACTAAGTTGTAAGATATATTCTTGTGCGACATGACAACTTTGAGATCGGTATTATTATCTAATGCCTTCCATAATTCTTTCTGCGAAACATTTATATATTTGTCAGTATCTATTGTACCTATCACGCTGACGTTATATGATTCTGCCAATTGCAAAAATAGATCCATATTATATACAAAATAAGGATGGTCAAAGACATCCGTCATTTCATCTATAACCAGCATCTTAGGCGTTGTCTTATCGCCACCTAGACTTCTTAAAGAAGCTATAACAAATGCCGCACGTAAATCATGATCCTTAGCATCTTTAAAACATCCTAAATTGATACCCACAATGCCTTGATTTGATATTGTGAGATTTGACTCTTTAAGATACGGCACAGCTTTTAAAATACTATCCTTCAAAGTTTTTTCACTCTCCCCAAAAGCAAAGCTTTCTACTGCTTGAACCGCTTCTTGATAACTAGCTGCCGATCTTATATTGGATATCAACTGCTCTAAAGCATTAGACTCAGCGATACTGAATTTACGAGTATACTGACCTGATAATATCTCTACTAATATTTCAACACCAATATTGTTATCTTTTGAAAGTACTGGCAGTTTTGGCACATCCATCCAATGCCCTCCAAGTGCATTGATAAAGAGTTTCGAACTCGTATCCAAAGCAAGATAGATTATAGTAGGATTAAATTTCATAGCTTCTGATACTAAGAAATTCATTAAAACTGTCTTCCCAGAGTTAAGACCTCCAAAGAAACATGTATGACCTGTATTTTTCTCGCTGTGAAAATTGGTAAAATATGGAGTACCATATATACTAGGCAAGATAGTTACAGCTCTGCCACTACCCCACTTACTGTGCTTACGTCCATGAGGAGTGTTTTGCAATGAAACAAAAGCTGCAATATCATCAAATACTCCTGGTATGTGCCTACGCATGAATTGAAAATTACTAGGCAATTGTGACCAAAAAACATTTTCTAAATTGATATCTTCTCTAATATGCACAACCCCAATCATTGAAAGATTTTTAGAAACTTTGGTAGTATCTATTTCGAGCTTCTGGATATCATTCGCTATTATCATAATGCTCAACTGATGTTCACAAAAACCATCTCGTCTTTCCGCATCCATAATAAGATCTATACCTTTCGCGATCTTCAAATCCTCATCTCTACTTACCTCCAATATATAATTTTGATGTTCATAAGAACTCTGAGCATATTTCGAATTTACAGGAAAAAATATTTCCGTTGCAACAATCTCTACAGGAAGCTGTAGTACCTTGGCAAATAAATCTTCCACCTTACTTCTATGATATTCTCTTAAGGAAAGTATCGAAACAAAATGAGTTTGATTTTTATCTATTACTTCAATCTGCCTAGCCCCAACAGCATAACGCTCAACCGCCAAAGCCTTAGAAAAATCACGCAAAGGCAGCTCCACTTCATTTTTCCCGAAATTAAGTATATGTCCGAATAAATATAAAGTTTCAGAGATGCTTTTTTCTGCACTAGTCTTAATGCACAATCTTGAAGGTCCATATACAGCAAGATCCTGCATTATATTATCTGTTGCCGTATATAGCTGTTTAACTGCTGCGCCCAAATATTTCTCATGCTCAGCAGTCACAGTGTTGGTCGAAGTCCATGAAGCTAAATTATATAGATTACCATTATCCACATAAAAGCCTTTATCCTTAAAAACTATAGAAACATATAAACAATTCACGAACCTTTCACGCAAATAATTTTTTGTTGCCCACATCTCATGCATATCCGCAGAAAACTTATTACTATATGGCAAAATATCATCCAAATTTTCCTTACGTCTTATAGTATGAACCCAGCATGCAAAATCAGTACTGTGAATATGCTTAGATAATGACTCTCTCATTGCACGAGTCAGCTCATCTAAATTCACAGTAATATTTCCAGCGGCCATCCCAGCCACCTGCAATACCTGAATCAATTCACCATTCTTTGTAAGCAATGTGTCATTATCATAATGGCATGCTACAGGTATGTAATCTTGAGCATTCTCATTATATAAATTTTTATCAGATTTGCGCTGGTTGGCTGTGACCATTAATCATCTCCTCGCACTTTACGCACATTGTCTATCGACTTCTTATCTTCTTGACCTCTAAGATCAGGACCTTTCGCAGCAAAATCACCATCCCATGTTTTCCGTTTTATAGTCTCTCCTGTGGATTTTATAGACCTACCAGCAGAATTTACAGGAGCCATAATCTGTGATTTAATTGATCCTACAGCACTATCATCGGCCTGCTGGGCTTTGCCTTCAACTCTTGCAGGCGAGACATTGGTCAAGGCAGCCACTACGTTTGTTACATAGCCTAGCAACCCTTTTGCTAATTGCGCATATATCTTAAACATGAGAGCTGCCATTGCAACAGTGGTTAAAGTACCTGTTGTTCCTGTATTAGATAATAATTCATCACCAGCTACTAATACGGGAACAAAGAATGGGATACCTGGCAAAAATGGAATACTGACATTTAGAACATAATTAATTCCAATTGGGCTTAAGTCTAGACTAAACTCTAAAGCGATAAGAACATCCCAGCATGCTCGCACAACAGCCAGTGATAATTGAACAGTCATTAGTTGATCAATTAATAAAAAGAATATTAGCAATATGGTAGGCTGTATCATATAGTTGAATAATAACGACATCCAATTATCGAACATACCACGTGGACGCTCAAAAAGCATACAGACAATAAATATCGGAGCTAAAGATATCATAACACA
>JAYUHP010000044.1:0-2352 GCA_043766875.1 Rickettsiaceae bacterium | reverse complement strand
ACCGATACTTTAGAAGCTTTGATAAGATCCAGAGCTATTTGTTGCTCCTCGGATAACATATGGAGGTCAGTCTCTTTTATCTCCTGCGATATAGTCTTTATCAGCCCTTCAGCTAAATTCACCGGCAGGACAAGCTTGGCTATAGAGCCCATCTCAGCCAAATAATATTCCGCTGCCTTCCGAATAAACTCCAGCATTGATGCAGATAAACTAGCCCTAGGCTCAAACAGCTTTATTATCGGTTTTAGGGATTTGACAACGCTTTCCACGTTGGTCTCTAGCACAATACCCACTATCTCCTCATTCCTGAATGGCACAACCACCAGGTCGCCTTTTACTATCTCCTCTGGTACAAGGTAGTCTAGTGGAAATAATTTAGCCTGTGGCACAAGGATACGTGCAATAGTCATAAATAGCCTTGAGTAATGGGATTAGGGATGTATAATACCGATGTCATCCCGGCTGGATGACATCGACTAGAATATGGAAGCAATGAATCCTATGCAAGAAAATTATTACATAACAACCCCAATATATTACGTGAATGATGTGCCACATATTGGGCATGCTTATACAACTCTCGCCTGCGACGTTTGTGCTCGTTACATGCGTCTTGCGGGGAAAAATGTGAGGTTTCTGACTGGCACTGATGAGCATGGGCAAAAGGTTGCTAAATCCGCTGAAAAGGCTCGGATAGATCCACAGAGCTTCACGGATAATGTTTCTGTAAGATTTCGTGATCTGTCAAAGCTGCTGAATATTTCCAATGATGATTTCATAAGAACCACTGAGAAGCGGCATATAAAAGCCGTTCAGCATCTATGGAATATACTGCTTGAAAAGGGAGATATCTACCTTGGGAAATATTCTGGGTGGTATAGCATGAGGGATGAGGCATTTTATGCAGAAACAGAGCTAACAGCCGATGGTCTTGCACCGACAGGCGCGCCTGTAGAATGGCTGGAAGAGCCGAGCTATTTCTTTGCTCTATCCAAATGGCAAGATAAATTGCTGGAATTTTACGAGCAGAATCCTGATTTTATCAGACCGCTGGCCAGGCGCAATGAGGTTATAAGCTTCGTTAAAAGCGGCCTGACTGATCTCTCGATTTCACGTACTAGCTTTACTTGGGGCGTTCCAGTTCCAGGAGATGAAAAGCACGTTATATATGTATGGCTGGATGCGCTGACTAATTATATTTCAGCTCTAGGCTATCCGGAAAATACCGAGGAATTCAAGAAATTCTGGCCGGCCAACGTTCATGTTGTAGGCAAGGATATAACAAGGTTCCATGCTGTGTATTGGCCAGCTTTTTTGATGGCGGCCGGAATAGATACGCCCAAGTCAGTAATGGCCCACGGCTGGTGGACCAACGAAGGGCAAAAAATTTCCAAGTCTGTTGGCAATGTAATCGACCCATTCAGCTTAGTTGAGGAGTTTGGGATTGACCAGGTACGATATTTCTTGATGCGCGAAGTGATCTTCGGCAATGATGGGAATTTCTCACGCCAAAGCATGATATACCGCATTAACAATGAGCTTTCCAATAAGATAGGCAACCTTGCCCAGCGCACAGTTTCCTTCATCGCTAAGTTGGACGGCTGCGTACCTGCTATACCTAATATTCCTAATGATGAGTTGCTGGATTTTTGCAGCAGTTTAAAGCCATCCTTCGACCAAGCTATGGATAAGCAGAACTTTAATTTAGTGCTGGACGGCATCAATGAAATGGCAGACAAAGCCAATGTATATATGGACCATCATGCGCCCTGGACGTTGAAAAAAACCGACCCAGCTAAAATGCTGGAAGTGCTTTACGTCCTGCTTGAAGCCATAAGACATATCGCAATTTACATGCAGCCCTTTACCCCCTCCTCCGCCTCCAAAATGCTGGACCAACTGGGTGTCAGTGATTCTGACAGAAGCTTCGTTGCTTTAGATAAACAACTCACACCCGGCGCTAAGCTTGGTATTCCTGAGCCAGTGTTTCCTAGATACGACAAAGCATAAAAATATTGTAAAAAATAATTAATTATGTTATAGTGCTTCTTATCTTTTCTTAATTAATAGATGGGTATTATGACAAAAATTCTTATAGTAGGTTCAGGTGTAGCTGGACTTTCAGCTGCTTTTGAACTTATAAGCAGTGGCGTAGCAGACAAAGAAATTACCATAATAGATAAGAGGACTAGCTTTACCAGGGAACAGGAGATTTTCCTGAATCCGGTTTTGACACAAGCTTCTTTCCAACTGGCTAAGCTAGCAGATTACGGCTATAAGCTGGTTCGCTCTGACGATGGCAATGTGGAAGAAGATTATGATGATACAACTGCTGCTTACAATGAATGCTTT
>JAYUHP010000043.1:0-6343 GCA_043766875.1 Rickettsiaceae bacterium | reverse complement strand
AGGCTTTGGCTGCCCATCCTGACATGCTATTTTTGGATGAGCCAACAAACCATCTGGACTCAAGGAACCGCAGAAGCCTCATGCGCATGCTGGAGCATTTTGCAGGTACTATCATTGCCATTTCTCATGATCCGGAGCTGCTCAGTATATTTGGTACTCTATGGCATATCGATGCTGGCAATGTGCATATTTTCTCTGGCAGTTACAGTGATTATATGAGAGAGCTGCAAAATAAGCGGAAATCTCTGGAGCAGGAGCTGGCCATCTTGGATAGGCAGAAAAAAGATACTCACCAAGCTCTGATGAAAGAGCAGGAACGGGCGAAGCAAAGCAGAATGCAGGGTGAAAAGCATATAGACCAGAGGAAATGGCCAACTATGGTATCCCATGCTAAAGCGAGAATGGCAGAAGAGACTTCTGGTCGTAAGAAAAGCGATATTTCTGATAAGAAGCAAGATCTTATGGACCGCCTATCAGAAGTACGATTGCCAGATGTAATAAAGCCTAAATTTTCTCTCACTGCAGCGGATATTGGCTCAAGGAATTTGGTATATATTAATGATGGTGCTTGTGGCTATGATAAGCCTATTTTGCATGGTATAAATTTTTCTTTGTTTTCAGGAGAAAGAGTTGCAATTACTGGTGACAATGGTTCAGGTAAGTCTACTATGATTAAAGCTATCTTAGGAGATTTGGCTGTTACAAAATCCGGCAATTGGTCTGTGCCTCTGGCCGCGGATATTGGCTATCTGGATCAGCATTATAGTAGTTTAAGAGCTGAGAAGACAGTGCTGGAGATGATGGAAGATTTAGTCCCAAAATGGGAGCATCAAGAGATAAGGCGTCACTTAAATGATTTTTTGTTCCGAAAGAATGAAGAGGTGGAGGCCAGAGTGACTAGCCTTTCTGGCGGAGAAAAGGCCAGATTATCACTGGCTTTAATTGCTGCGAAAACTCCTAAACTTCTTATATTAGACGAAGTTACCAATAATTTAGATCTGGAAACCAGGCAGCATGTTATAGATGTGCTCAAGCACTATACTGGCTCTATTATTGTTATTTCTCATGATGGGGATTTCCTCGAGCGGATTGGGATTCAGTGGAAGTTTCGTCCAATTTAAGATTCAATCTTAGATTAGCCGCTCATACTATTGAAACCGGTATTGCATGAAGGTTTGAGGCAAGTGGTATTATATCTTCAGAGAGGCATATGATGCCTCCTTCTCCCTTAGCCAAAGACAGTTTATCAAGTAGAGAAAAATTTGTTGCAGACATCTTGCTTGGCGAAGATGTTTTTTTGATTTCCAGTGGGTAGATAGTTTGGTCTTGTATTATCAACAAATCAATTTCCTTTTTATCCTTATCTCTGTAGTAGTATAAAGGAGCTTCTTTGCCATCATGCCAGTAAGATTTGATTATTTCCTGTACCACAAAAGTTTCTAATATAGCTCCACTCATAGCTCCGGATTCCAAAGTTTCTGGACTAGACCAATCAGTTAGATAGCTAGCAAGTCCTGTATCTAGAAAATATAATTTTGGAGTTTTGATGAGACGCTTTGTAAGGTTAGTATAATAGGGTTTAAGCAAATAGATAATGCCTGAAGTCTCTAGCAAAGAAAGCCAAATCTTTGCAGTTGGAGGACTGATTCCACAATCTCTTGCTAAGTCGCTTAAATTAAGCATTTGCCCTGTTCGAGCTGCTACATTCTTCAAAAAATTAAGAAATGCCGCTTCGTCACCTACTCTTGCTAGGTCACGTATATCCCTTGTTAAATATGACTGTACATAAGATGCATAAAATATTTCTCTATCGAAATTTCTATTAAGAGCCACATGTGGAAATGAACCACGCCAGATACTGTTATATAGCTCCTTTAGCCCCAAGTGTTTGTATATTTTGGACGATTTTTCTAATATTGCATGTGTTGGAAGAAACGGAATGTTATCCAGGCCATTATTATTCATTTCCAATAAAGATAGGCCAAGCATTTTGACAATGCCCACTCTCCCTGCTAATGACTCGAAAACGCCCTTCATTAGGTGAAATTGCTGTGATCCTGTAAGCCAGAAATCTCCAGGTTTTTTGTGAGTATCAACATATATTTTTATCTCGCGGAGCAGTTCTGGAGCATACTGAATTTCATCGATAAGCAATGGTGGAGGGAATCTTTCGAGAAATAATTTAGGGTCTGCTTTTGCAAGAGTTGCCATAGCTACGTTGTCTAGCGTAATATATGTTCGATTTGTTCCGCTTAAATACTTTAGTGTGGTAGTTTTGCCAACTTGACGTGGCCCTGTTATCAGAAGCACAGGAAACTGAGCGCTGATTTTGGATATTGTTGCTTCTAAAGAGCGATGATTATACATTTCTTCGTCCAATTTAAGATTCAATCTTAGATTAGCCGAAAACTATATTTATTACAAGCATATTTCTCATGCAAGGACCTCCTCGAGCGGATTGGAGTTTTTTGAATCTAAAGAACTCTTATACGTCCAAATGGTTTATCTTCAGGGGCTCTTGCTCCCTCGGGAAGTAACAACGCCTCCAACGAGATCAGGAATTCGTTATAATTTATAGCGAATAGATTTTCTGATAATTTCATAGTCTCACCTGAATATACTAAAAAGCCTTTATCTCCTTCCTGCATAAGATTTTGTATTGTTTTGAGGTAGGCTAGTTTGAATGTATTACTCTTTTTAATCTCTATGAAGATTCTATGAGTTTTTATGTCAATGATTAGATCAACCTCATCCTGAGAATGGTCCCTATAAAAGTAACATTCGCTCTTTGCTCCGTAATGCGCACAGAATTTTAGCACTTCAGTCACTATGTAATTCTCAAAAATCTGGCCAGACATCGGTCCTAGTTCATATTGTGCTTTAGAACTGATACCAGTCATATAAGAAACAAGACCAGTATCATAGAAATATATCTTTGGAGACTTGATGAGTCTTTTACCAAAATTGCTATGGAAAGCTTGTAATAAATAGACGATATAAGAGCTTTCTAGGACTGATACCCAGCTTTTGATTGTAGGGACGGTTACACCTAGTTCTTTGGCGTAGGATGACATATTTAGCGGCTGGGCTATTCTCGCTGCAAGCAAGGATGCAAACCTACGGAAATCTCTTAAATTGCCTATATTACTTATATCTTTAATATCTTTATTTATATAGGTTTCGATATATGAGCTATACCATTCATCGCTGTATTTATATCTCCTTAGAACGACCTCTGGGTAGCTTCCAGCATATATTGACTCCTCGTGCAAATCTGTAGGAATTTCGCTCCTTTGGAATGGGAGGAGGCGGAGCATACCTATTCTGCCAGCCAAGGATTCTTTGATGCCTTTGATCATGGAAAATTGGCTTGACCCGGTCAGAATAAAATTCCCGTAAATATTTCTGTTTTGGTCGACATGTAGCTTTATTGCATCAAAAATTGATGGAGCCTTTTGTACCTCATCAAAAATTACCTTAGTTGAGTAAATTTTCATAAATCCCACTGGGTCCTCTCTAAACAGAGTCTGTGTTTGGTAATCATCAAAAGTTACATATCTATAATCAGGCAGCACATGTTTTAGCATTGTGGATTTGCCGGATTGCCTCGGGCCTGTAATTCCTATGACTGGGAAGATACCTAGATATTTTTTAAGTAAAGGCTGGATTTTGCGTACTATAAACATTCTTCCTCCCGATTTAAAGTCTGACTTTAAATTTACATGAAATTAAACACTTTGTCAAGTTGATCCAATTTGCTATTATATATTCTTCGAACAAAGCCAAAGGTTTAAAATGGAAGAATATGATATAGCGGTAATAGGCGGGGGCCCTGGGGGTTATGTGGCGGCTATAAGAGCTGCGCAGTTGGGTAAGAAAACGGTCTTGATAGAGAAGGAGCATCTGGGAGGCATTTGCCTGAATTGGGGATGTATCCCAACCAAAGCATTGCTTAGGAGCGCTGAAGTGCTGCATCTAATCAATCATTCCAAGGAATTTGGGATAGAGGTTAGCGGCGTCAAATTCGATATTGCGAAAATTGTGGAAAGATCACGGAAGGTCTCAGCCCAGCTTTCCGGTGGGATTAAGGCGCTGCTTAAGAAGAACAAGGTAACGGTGATAGAAGGCACTGCAAAGCTTCTTGGTAAAGGCATAATAGGAGTGGATAACAGCTCTATTAGGGCCAAAAATATTATAATATCAACAGGAGCTCGCGCTAAGGCTCTAGCGGGCTACGAGCCTGATGGAAAGCTAGTTTGGACCTATAAGGATGCTATGGTGCCTGATTTCATGCCAAAGTCTCTTATAATAGTCGGATCTGGTGCTATTGGGATTGAATTTGCCTCATTTTACAGGACCTTAGGGGCTGAAGTAACCGTGGTTGAAGCTCAGGACAGGATATTACCTGTTGAGGATAAAGAAATTTCAGTTCTGGCTCTTAAGTCATTCGAAAAACAAGGTATGAAGTTCCTACTTGCTGCAAAGCTCGGCAAACTCAACAAGACCAAAGATTCAGTAGAGCTAGAAGTAGAATCAGGTGGTAGGAAACATAGCATAAAAGCTGATAGGCTGATTATGGCTGTCGGCATCACTGCAAACACCGAAAATTTAGGGCTAGAAAAGACAAATATTAAACTGGACCGCGGTCATATAGTGACCAATAAATTTGCAAGCACCGATGAGCCGGGAATTTACGCCATAGGGGATGTAGCGAGGGGCCCATGGCTTGCTCATAAGGCTAGTCATGAGGGGATCATAGCCGTAGAGCATATTACAGGCCAAAAGCCGCATCCGATAGAGCGTGGCAACATCCCGGGCTGTACATACTCCATGCCGCAAATTGCTAGCGTTGGACTCACAGAAGATGCAGCAATTGCAGCAGGCCACAGCTTAAAAATAGGCCGTTTTCCATTTATGGGCAATGGTAAGGCTATAGCATTAGGAGAACCTGAAGGGCTTATCAAAACCATCTTTGATGCCAAAACGGGCGAGCTTTTGGGCGCTCATATGATCGGCGCTGAAGTGACTGAGCTAATCCAAGGATATGTTATAGCCAAAGGCTTAGAAACAAATGAGGTGGATTTGATGCATACGATTTTCGCTCATCCAACTTTATCTGAAATGATGCATGAATCTGTACTGGCTGCTTATAATCGGGCGATACATTTTTAACTAGATTTTTTTACTTTTACCTTGTAAAATAGACATACGACTTCTAATTTACAAGGTAAAATGATAGAGCGACCCCATCTTATTAAGCAAATTGAGAATGCTTTCAAAGTAGCACCTGTGTGTGCATTGCTTGGCCCGAGACAGGTAGGTAAAACTACTTTAGCTGAGGCATATGTAAAAAATCTACAAATAAAAACATATTTTTTTGACTTAGAAAATCCTACGGATCTTATCAAATTGGATCATCCGAAGCTTGTATTAGAGCCACTTGAAGGGCTTATTGTCATTGATGAAATACAAAGAAAACCTGAACTTTTTCCTATTTTAAGAGTACTTGTGGATAAATATAAAAAGCAGTTTTTAATCTTAGGAAGCGCATCCCAAGATTTAATCAGGCAATCTTCTGAAACCCTTGCGGGTAGAATCAGTTATATTGAGATGACACCTTTTTCATTTATAGAAACTGGCAATTTCAGACAAACATGGAATAGAGGAGGGTATCCTAGATCTTACTTAGCTGCAGATGACGAAATTAGTAATAATTGGCGCAAATCTTATATACGTACTTTCTTAGAAAAAGACATAAGAAATTTTGGCTTTGAGATTTCATCGCAAACAATGAGAAGATTCTGGTATATGTTAGCTCATTATCATGGGCAAATATTTAATGCCTCAGAAATAGGTCGTTCCATCAATGTTAGTTATAAAACTACTGATAGGTACTTGGATATTTTGTCAGGAACTTTTATGATTAGAAGATTATCCCCATGGTTTGAAAATATTAGTAAGAGGCAGGTCAAGGCCCCTAAAGTATATTTTAGAGATAGTGGTTTATTACACACTATTTTAGGTATAAATAATTCAGACGAACTATTGCTACATCCCAAAATTGGCGCATCATGGGAAGGTTTTGCCTTGGAAGAAGTGATAAGAAATTTAAAAGTAGAAGATGAAGATTGTTATTTTTGGGCAACACAAGGTGGAGCTGAGCTTGACTTGTTGATATTTGCTAATGGGAGGAAGCTTGGTTTTGAAATTAAATATACTGATACCCCTAAAATAACAAAATCAATATATTCCTCTATTGATGACCTAAAGCTTGATAAAGTAACAATTATAATTCCTGGTAAGGAGCAGTTTAACTTAGCATCCAATGTAAGTGTCTGTGGAC
>JAYUHP010000042.1:0-6436 GCA_043766875.1 Rickettsiaceae bacterium | reverse complement strand
AAACGATACTCTAAGGCTTTCGATATGATCTATAACTCTATATTGCTACTCTTCAATAAAGATCTATTGCTATCTATATTTACCTAACAATGCCTTTAAAAGTCAAGCTACTTTATTGACTTTTCCCAAAAACCAATATATGCTGGCCTATTATTTATATCACAGGCTTAGAAATGACTCAGAATATACATTTACCATTAATGCCGAAAGCAACGGCTGTATGGCTTGTTGAGAATAGTTCTCTTACATTCACGCAGATCGCTGATTTTTGCGGTATGCATGAACTTGAGGTCAAAGGCATTGCGGATGACGAAGTAGCTCAAGGTATTACCGGAGCGGATCCTACTACTTCCGGTCAGCTAACTCGCGCAGAAATTGAAAGATGTACGAAAGATCCGACCGCAGCTTTGAAAATGTCATATAGCGTAGCTGACGGTCTTATTACCAAGAAAAAAGCGAAATATACGCCTGTTGCAAGAAGGCAGGATAAGCCTGATGCAATATATTGGCTGATCAAAAACTGCATTAATATAGAAGATAAGCAGATTATCAAACTGATCGGTACTACTAAGTCCACAATTGATGCAATCAGGGACCGCTCTCACTGGAATATGACAAATATTCGTCCTCGTGATCCTGTTCTCTTAGGGCTTTGCACACAGACAGAGCTTGATAAGCTTATGGCAAATTTCCAATCACCTAATAGCGAGAAAGCTGCTATATCCGAATAAAGAGGTGATCCACTGATAGTAACCACCGCTGCATTACTTAAAGTATTTTTAGCTACAGGTCTACTTGTTGGGCTTGCCCCGCTCGTTTTTCTGAAGCAAAAGCGCTGGATGAAGCATGGGCTAATTACTTTTGCAATTGCTTATTTCATAGAATCTTTGAATCTCACATATTTCTATATATATTCCGGCAGAGCTTCATGGAAATTGTTTTCCCTCGGTATAATAGATATTGAATTTGTCCTTGAACCATTGGGAATCATATTTATTAACCTGCTCACAGGTCTTTGGGTAATATCCGTTATATTCTGCATATATTACACAGAAGCAACCAAAGACGTACTTCGAATACGCTTCCTAACACTTATGGGGCTTACCATATTTGCAGCTACACTCGTTGCGCTATCCAAAAACCTCTTTACCATGTTCGTAGGATATGAGCTAATCACCATACTTACAATACCACTCGTAGCACATCATGATGAAAATCAGCTAGAGACAAAAACCTACGCTCAAATACTTTTTACCACTGCTATAGTATTGTTTTTACCATTCATAGTAATTGTGCAGCTATATGCTGGTACTACGGAATTCACGCTTGGGGGCATTTTGAAAGATGCGCCATTCTGGATGAACCATCTAATGCTGCTGCTCGCAATATTCGGCATAGCTAAAACGGCTATATTTCCTGTTCATAGATGGCTTATTGCAGCCGTAATAGCCCCATACCCCATCAGTGCCTTCATCCATGCGGTAGCTGTAGTCAAGGCTGGGCTTTTTTGTCTTTTTAAGATAATAGTTTATATATTTGGATTGGAGCATTTACAGGAGATTACAAGCGATTACAATTGGCCTTCATGGCTGGCAGCATTTACGATGCTATATGCTTCTTACAAAGCGGTAACCGATAATTCAGTCAAGCATGTGCTGACCTACTCCACCATCTCACAAGTCGCTTTAGTACTGCTTGCTGCATTCATGTTCACACCAAAAGCTCTTGCAGCAGCCGTAAGCCATACAATCTCACATAGTTTTGCGAAAATAACATTATTTTTCGTAGCTGGAAGATTTTGCACCTCCGTTCCTATAAAAAACATAAGCGACTTAAGATCACTTGGCCACAGCTTCCCTGCAGCTGCTATATTTTTCATGATTTCTAGCCTTTCTATTTTGGGTATTCCGCTTCTTGCTGGCGGTATCAGCAAAGGTTTGATCTGGGATGCTGTCTCAGAAAATAAAAATAAATATTTTTTCCTTGCAGCAATTATAGCCTCAACTCTAGCTATAGCTTTCTACACTGGGAAATTTATCTATTATCTATTTTTAAAGCCGGAGAAAAAAATTACAGCCGAGAAAATTACTGGCATGGAAGTCGCTATAGCTCTTTCCACGATATGTTTAGTTACTTTTCCTGTTGTGGAAAGTTTGCTAGGGAGTATTCTATGGTCAGTATTATAGTTTGGAACCCATGATCTACGAACGCCACTTAATTAGAAACCTGCTTTCACCATTGGCGATTATACTAATGGCTTTGGTTAGTTTAGTCTGGCTAAATCAAGTCATGAAACTCGCATTCATAATAGAGCTCGGCACTGGGATAGCCCACTTCCTGCTTTTAACCATCTCGGCCATGCCAACAATATTACTCTCAATATTCCCGCTAGCTATATCCGTTGCCTGCTTCTGGGGCTATAGTTTCTTAAGCGCTGATAGGGAATTGATAGCCCTCATGACCAGCGGACTAAGTAACATGGACCTAGCCAAGCCCGCTTTAAAACTTGTATTCCTTCTCACATTAATTGGTTATTTATTTTCCTTCTATATAAGCCCAGCGTCATATCATTTGCTCAAAGAAAATGTTAATCTCTTCAAATCCAATTATATAAGCAGCGTAGTAAGTGAGCATACTTTTAATAAGCTATCAAATAACCTAATCCTATATATAGACAGGAAGGATAGCGATAATTTTATGAGCGGTATTATTATTTTTGACAATAGGAATCCAAAAGAACCTGCTGTCGTATTCGCTGAGAAAGGAGCACTGCTCTTGAGCGATGAGATCCCAATATTTGAGCTGTACAAAGGGGTGCGCCAAATTATTGACAAATATGGTGATATGAACCAAATGACATTCTCTAATCTCACAATAGCGCTTCCTCCCCAGGCTGCTCATCGCCCCGCAAGCCTTATGGACCTCCAGGAATATGATATATTTCAACTATTTTCACCAGACCCAAGCTTGCCAGCAAAAAGGCTCAAGCAGATCAATGCGGAAAAACACCAAAGGATTATCTGGCCCGCTTATAGCCTCGCTTTGACCATGATAACACTTGGTATTTTCCTAAGGCACCCCTATAGCAGGACAGGAAATAAAATTGTGATAATCAAGGTAGTTTTTGCCATTGCAATAGCCCTCTATTTGCATTTTACATTTAATAATATGGCCTCCAGCAAACCATCCTTTGTGATATTATGCTATCTCAACCTCATTGCCACCACCGTGGCTGGGTATTTGCTGCTGCGGCAACCATCGATGACATCGATGACGAAAACTTCTTGCACATAAAATAAAGCCCACATATAATGACCATTACATTAGGGGGGCAACTGAAGTTGCTGAGAGCTAAGATATCGATCTTACGACCCTTTGAACCTGATATTGTTAACACAAACGGAGGGAAATGTGAATCATATCGAAAACCTATTTGGCACTATTGCGCTTATTACATCTTTGATAGGGCTTTTGCCGCAAATCTATAAATCCTACAAAATCAAATCTACGCATGACATATCAATGCTGATGCTAGTGAACTATCTAGTATGTTCAATAGCTTGGGTGGTATATGGACTATGCCAAGGCTCTAGTTTTGTAGTTTTAAGCAATGTCGTTGGTACTGCCATTAGCATTATATCAATAGCCCAGAAATCTTATTACGACGCAATGGCAAACAATGCATAAGAATTTTTGGCAACATATTGGGGGGAAGGCACCCTATCGTTCTATTCTATGCCTCGATGGAGAGCTGCCAGATGCAGAGTTTTTTCATAGTACGCAATTGCCTATAATTGCAATAGATGGAGCTGTTAATTACCTTGTTCCTATTGGGGTAAAGCCCCATATTGCTATAGGCGACATGGATAGCGCTATGCCTCATCTGCTCAAAGGAATTGAGGTAGTGCATACTCCTGATCAAGCTATGTCTGATTTGGAAAAAGCGCTTGAATATCTGAAGGCTAAAAATCTACTGCCTTCCATACTCGTAGGGATGTCAGGCGGAGCTATAGATCATATAATCAATAATATAAATATATTTATAGAATCAGACAATATATTCTACGCTCCACCTATTATTGGATATACGATTCATAAGGGCTCTAAGAAGGAGTTTCAGCTTCCTAAAGATACCAAAATCTCGTTGCTTGGAATTCCGTCTGCATCAGTCAGCAGCACAGGACTCAAATGGGATCTTAGCCAGAGCCACTTATCATTCCCAGGCACAAGCTCATGCTTTAACAGAAGCTCTGCCGATAAGGTCGCTATTGAGGTCCATGAAGGAACAGTGCTGGTGATGATTTATCTTGTACCAGTTGATGATGGCTGGACTGGGTATCATTCTGGTTCCGGTGTCATCACCCCAAAAACCGAATCGTCTCAGCCTTAAGCCTCTCCAGCTCTATATCACTGCTGCCGCCAACCTGAGCAAGAGTAGGGCTTCCTCCGCCACCTGCAAAGCCGCAAATGCTCGCCATATGCTTTACTATTTCAACCGCGCTTCTGGCAGAAGCAGCTTTACTGCCCAGAGCAACAATAATGGAAAGTTTTTGTCCCAAATGGGATACAAAAATAGCTATCACATCCTCTGCAAGCTTTGCTGCACCTTCCGCAGCTATTCGCATCAATTTTGGATCAGCATCGCCGAGCGCCTGGAACAAGAGCCGCTCGTTACCAACCGCTATAGCTTCTTTCTCCAGTTTTTCCTTCGTAAAACTTATTCCAGCAACTTTAAGGCTGTTTAGCTCCTTTTCCAATTCCCTGCAGCTCTCAGATAAATTAGTAACTTTGTATACTATCTCATTTCTAGGGGCTTTCAGAGCATCAGAAATGCTAGCAATTAGCTCATCGCCTGCCCTAATATATTCCATCACATATTTGCCAGTCACTGCTTCAATACGCCTGACTCCGGCTGCAATTGCGCTTTCAGATAGAATCTTAAAGGCGCCAATATCGCCAGTGCGGCTTGCATGGGTTCCACCACAAAGCTCAACTGAATATTCGCCATCCATAGAAACTACCCTAACTTCGGAATCATATTTCTCGCCAAACAAAGCCATTGCACCCTTTTCTATAGCCTCTTCAGTTGACATAAGCACAGTTCTAATTTCTGAATTATCCCTTATGATCTTATTGACCTTATCCTCTATAAGGATTTTTTCGGCATTTGTAATTGCCTGCAGATGACTAATGTCAAAGCGCAGCCTGTCATGAGCAACTAACGAACCTTTCTGCGTAACATGCTTGCCTAAAACCTCGCGCAAAACTGCGTGCAGAATATGAGTAGCGGAATGGTGAGCACGTAGGTTATTTCTATATTCTGCATCTATTTTTAATGTAACGATATCACCAATGCTGAGCTTGCCACTTTCAAGAGTACAAATATGAGCAATAATATTTCCTAGGTATTTTTTTGTGTCAGTTACTCTAATCTTAGCATCGTCAGAAGTAATAACCCCTATGTCGCCCATCTGCCCACCTGACTCACCATAAAACGGAGTTTGATTTGTGATTAGGGTGAACTCAGCTCCTGCAGCCATAGAGCTTACTTTTTGCCCTTTTTGCAATAGCTCCAGCACTGTTCCTTGGGCCTCCACCAAGCTATAGCCCAGGAACTCTGTAGCCCCGTGATTAGCCTGAATTTCGAACCATAAATTATCAGTTTTAGATTCGCCAGATCCGGCCCATGCTTTTCTCGCACGTTCCTTTTGCTCAAGCATTTTGGCATCGAACTCATCATGATCCACTGCGATGTTTTTAGCCTTTAGTATGTCTTCCGTAAGATCCACAGGGAAACCATATGTGTCGTATAATTTAAAGGCCACTTCACCTGATAAAGTGCTACCTTTCCCAAGGCTGGATGATTCTTCCTCTAGGAGCTTCAGCCCCCTATCCAGCGTGGTTTTGAATCTCTCCTCTTCCTGACGCAATATAGCGCTTACGAAATCCTCCGCACGTCTCAGTTCGTGATAAGCCTCTCCCATCAGCCCTATCAGCGTAGGAAGCATTCTGTATAATAGAGGTTCCTTTGCCCCTAGAATATGCGCATGGCGCATGGCGCGGCGCATAATACGACGGAGTACATAGCCCCTTCCCTCATTGGATGGCATAACACCATCGGCTATCAAAAATGATGCAGAGCGTAGGTGATCCGCGATCACTCTGTGCGAGAATTTGGCACTGCCTTCAGCTTTGGTTTTTGTAAGCCCCTCAGACGCAGCAATTAGCTCTTTGAACAGATCTATATCGTAATTATCATGCACATTCTGGAGCACAGCCGTAACGCGCTCTAAGCCCATTCCGGTATCAATAGACTTCTTAGGCAGCTCCAGACGCGTGTCCTTATCCACCTGCTCAAACTGCATAAAGACCATATTCCAGATTTCAATATATCTATCTCCATCTTGCTCTGGCGTACCTGGAAGCCCTCCTGGGA
>JAYUHP010000041.1:0-6459 GCA_043766875.1 Rickettsiaceae bacterium | reverse complement strand
ATGAAGCCAAAGCTTTTGATTGAGTCATAGAGACGCTGTAATCTGCGTTTGCGTTCTAGTCTTAATTGTGTGAGATATGTATTGTCTTTTATACCAATCCAACCACCTGGCTGCTTTAGTATGTAGTGGCTGGACATAAATACGATGGTATTTGCAATCATTGCTGGAAGTATACTATCTCCCAAATTACAATTCATAAAAAATGACCAAAGAAGTAGAGTGGTAAATCCTGTCCCCATTCCTATCAACACGATTTTCTCAGTACTTCTAAACCCTAAAATTGCTAATAACAATGGAGGGGAGACCATAGGTATGTTAAATGAAAGAGCAAGGAAGATCAAAGAAAGTAAATCATATTTAAGCGTTGCTAAAAACATAGCTCCGAATCCAAGTGTAATTGCTATTACTTTAGATAGGAATAATTCACTTCTGAGCTTTATACCTAAAGGACCACAAAAATCATGTGTTAGAATAACTGACGCGGCGTTCAGATTGGTATCTGCTTTAGACATACACATAGCCACTATGCCAACTAATATAAAGCCTTTAAGCCCTGGATGAGCATAATGACCTATCATGTAATGCACCAAGCTCTCAGGTGGCAAATTTGGGTTAATGTTAAAAAGTAAAAATCCAATCCAAGATATACCTAGTAAAATCAACAACAATAATATGGCGGAAATAACAAATGCCTTCTTAACCTGAGCAACATTACGTCCCATAGTGATTTTTTGAAACAATGATGGGTGAAACCCTGGAGTTACAAACAAAAGAAATAAGAACGCCAGGGACCAAAATTTAGGATTTGAGACACCAATAAATTCTTTATACTGAAATAATGGGTTGCTAGTTGCTATTTCAAAACTAAAACCATTAACACTAATATATTCATTCCAAATTACCAAGCCAAGAACTGGCACTAACACTCCAAATGTAAAAAATTGTATTACATCGGTAAATGCAACGGATCTCATACCTCCAAAGGCTGAATATATTACAACTACTGCTCCAGCTACGAATATTGTATATTGGTCTGAAATACCCAAATAATTTTTAAAAATATCTCCAAAAACTTTAAACTGAACTGCCATATATCCAGCTGCAACTATGCTTCCTGTAAAAGCGGTAATAAGCCTAGCCTTCTTCCCATATAAGTTACCCATAGACTCAGCCATGGACAAATCTCCCAAAAACTCACCCATTCTAGGAATAAATAGATATGCAATTAGCAGTAGTCCTACGGCCTGTCCGGTACATGCAATAATAAAATGCAAACCTGTTGTATAGACGGCTTCCAGATCAACGAACAGTTCGTCCCCTCCTACCCAGGAGGCCATAATCGTAGCAACAAGCGTCCCTGTACTGAAATTCCTTCCGCCAAGAGCATAGTCCCTGATATTCTTTACGTTTCTGCCCCAGTAAAGACCTAGACCTACGTTAATGATTATATAAACAAGGAAAATTGCTGTATCTATGTCGTATTTCATTAGTGCTATTAATTTAATTTAACCGAAGGTGGATAATACTATGATTTTCCACCTGGTTCTAGAGTTTTTTGTAAAAAAATCAGAATGGAGCAATAATGTCAACTAACTGAGTGCCAACACGAGGTTGCTGCATATCGCTGACAACACCTCTTCCACCGTAGGAAATGCGTGCTTCTGCTATTTGGTCAGAGCTAATAGAATTGTCGGAAGCAATATCTCGTGGGCGGATTATACCGGCAACCTTTATTTCCCTAAGCTCATGATTTACTCTGACTTCCTGGTGTCCTTCAATTATAAGATTTCCATTAGGTAGAACTTGCCTTACTAAGGCCGCCATTTCTGTTCGTATTGTCTCATTACGTTTTATACCGGCTGTGCCAGTATTTGTTCTTGCTCCAGAGGTGTTGAGCAATGAGAGAGGAGAAGTATTTTTTGCCATGCCTAAAGTTGCAGCTATAGCATTTCTCTTACCGAATGCTTCTGTGATGGATGATGTATCTCCATTACCAGAGCGAATTTGTCCTGTGCTATTATTAAGGGTTGCCTGATCTGTAATCTTTACGACTACTTTTAATATATCTCCAACACGCCATGCTCTGTTATCGCGGAAGAAGCTTGTTGAGCCTGGCTGCCAAAGAGAATTAGTCCGTTTCACATGATTACGGCTTTGCTCTTCTTTCTGTGCAGGTGAAAGCTGAGTTTCATCTACAGGGACTTCAAGATTGGCGAACTCCGGGGCTTTGCCAACCCTTTTTAACCTTTCTACAGTTGAGCTACATCCTGTCAAAACTATAGAGGTTAGCAATATATAAATAACAAATCTAAAACTCATCGCTCTCCACCAACTTCTACGAGATTTTTCCCTTTGACTCTACCATATACAATAACCCCAGTAGTGTCATTTTTAATTTTTATCATATCACCAACAGCTCCAGCTTCAGCTGCTACTCCGCTAGTTCTAAGTCTTATATTGCCGCTATTATATACCATAGTGACAGAGTCATTCTGACGTATAACTTGTGGTTTTATCACATCACTCTGCCTAAGTAATATACCAGACCCAAGAGTTCTTTTGGTCTGCATTCCTATTACATCTTCGGCAGAAACTATATAGCCTGATCTTATCTTTGTAATTGGGCTCTTAAGCAGACTTATATCTTTTTCTGTTATAATAGCGCCAGCAGCAATCACACGAGTAGTTACAGGCAAATTTACATAGGCCTTATATCTACCAAACATTTCATAAACTTCTTCATTTTCAGTAGTTACACTGATCTTAAAGCTAGAAGAATTAGGTACAAAATATGTGAGCTGAACATTTCTTATTTCTGCATCTTTCATCTGCAAAGTACTAAACTTTGCCTTGTTGTCAAATTGCAACTCAACTTCCGTTATATTCTCTCCAAGCCTTTCAATGATAAGATCCTGGACCATCTCTTCTAAGTCAATGCTGTAAGCATAATTGGATACACAAAACAAAACAAGAAATATAAACTTTTTAATAGAAAACATTATTTTGCTGAGCTTAGCCGCCTCTATACATGTTATTAGTAGCGTCCAGTATCTTGTCTTGAGCTTGCACAATCTTTGCATTCATTTCATAGGTTCTTTGAGCCTCTATCAGGTCCGTTAAAGCTGCAACTTGGCTGACGTTAGATTGCTCGAGACTTCCTTGTACTAATTTTCCCGCACTCGTGCCATCTTGGTTAGGCAGGACTTGAATAGGATCTCCAGCTGCGCCACCAATTGGCGCAAGGGCTATTCCACCTTCCCGGTTTATCAGGCCTTGTTCGTTAGGAAAAAGATATAATGAGATCTGGCCTAATTCATTGCCATCACCATCTGTTACTAAGCCAGTATCTGAAATTTCTACAAGATTTTCATCAATGTTTTGAGGAATTATAATATCATCCACTAATGGGTAGCCAGCAGAATTAACTATCTGCCTATCTTTATTTAGGGTGAAGGCTCCAGCTCTTGTATATCCAGTTGCTGAGTTAGGTAAAAGCACTCCAAAATAACCACCACCATTGATGAATAGATCAAAAGGTCCTTTTGTTTCCTTTGGTTGACCCTGTGTCATAATTTTTATTGTGGCTGCATTTCTAGACCCAGTACCCCTTTGTACAGGAGCTGGTGCTGCAAAGTTATCTGTGCTTCCAGCCAAACCGCCTTGGTTTAATGTTGTATAAAATCCATCTGTTGTTACTAGTATGTTTTGTTTATAAGCTATCGATCTTGCATTAGATGCATTCTGAGCAATAACATCTATTGCTCTTTGAGCTGCATCAAGACCAGATCTAGCGATAGCGAGTGCGTCTGCCATATTTTCCTCCTTAAGGTTTCATAATACTTGTAATGCTTCTTCTTTCAAGATTTGCAATATCAGTCACTAACTTTTGCGAAGTTTCAGATGAGCGCTGCAGCTCAATCATATCAGTCAAAGCTCTTGCTGAATTTACGTTAGAAGCTCTAAGCGAACCCATTTCCAGCCTAGAAATTTCTTCATCAAGAATAAATGGGACAGCATTAGCATAATATAGGCTTGAACCCTCTCTTGCGATTTCTGTGCCTGCTGGGAAGTCAAATATACCTATTATATCAATCTGCTGCTCGTCTGCATAAAGCGTGCCATCTGGAGTAATTACTATAGCCGTATAATTTTCTGGCAGAACTATTGGCTGCCCCGTTTGGCTTGCAAAGGGGAAACCATCGTGATTAACCAGCCTATATTGAGCATCTATAAGTGCGGAGCCATCCAAGGTATATCTTGGGCCTCTGGGTGTTATTACCTGAAGATATCCAGGGCCAGCAATCGCCATATCAAGACTGCGTCCAGTAACCTTTAATGGCCCCATACCTCCAGTTTTGTAATTCCCTTCCGGCTTTACAAATGCATCTGTTTTTGACTTAGATTCCTTGTGCTCTATCGGCTTAAAGACCACACTATCTTGCTCATAACCTATTGTGTTGCCATTAGCAACGTTATTTGCTACTACTTCCAGCTGAACTCTTTTTGCAATATCGTTAGAGGTGGCAATATATAAGGCATTGTTTGCTGAAGCGTGTAACGCTCCAATCATGGAGACGAATAGCAAATTTACATGACGCCAACTATACATTTCCCTAAATAATAACTACATAACAATGCTTGAACACAAAGGACATCATAGAATAAATTTGTCCTGCTGAAAACATTATTTTTAAATATAATGTTTATATTTCATATTTTTATGGATAAAAAATTATAAGCTGTGTATTTTTGTAGAGTTTGATGCAATATATTTCGTGAAGTACTTATGGCTATAGGCAATAATAATTTAGAAGAAGAACTTAGACTAGAACCTACAGCTCCTGATTTTTCCAAGGAATATAGGTCTGTTAAGGGAAAAAGATTTCTCATAATAGGGGCTTGTGTTATAGGGTTTGCACTGGTTATATACCTGCTTACGTCTTTAATAAAGACGGATTCTGTTGTAAAGACTGAGCCCAAGGTAAAGGCAGAAGTTAAGAGCTCTGTTTCAGGAGATTATCTTTATGATATGCAAGAGGTTGTTACTAATTTATCACCAACCAGTGACAAAGAAAGTTGGATTAAGCTTTCCTTAACTCTTCAGTTAAATAATGGTAAAGATCAGTCTGTAGTGGATCAAAAGCTCCCTATGATCAAGGATAGCATAATAATTTTCTTAAGGGAGCTCCGAGGAACTGATTTGGCTAGTTCTGGTGGCAGTCTGATGTTAAAAACAGAGCTAATGAAGCGTATAAATAAAATTTTATATCCCGTTGAACTTAAGGATATATTATTCAGAGAGATTCTATTAAACCAGTGATTAGATTATGACAGGAGGTAAACGAGAACCAGAGATTAAAAAAACACAAGCAGCTCAAGATCCAATAGGGATCAAGGCGGTATTGGATAGGGCAATGCAGGCATATGAAAAATTGCCAATGCTTGAAATAGTGTTTGAAAGGCTAATACGGTCGCTTACAACATCTCTCAGGAATTTGACATCAGAAAATGTTGAAATACACGTAACAGACCTTGAATCTCTAAGGTTTGGGATGTATATGAACACCATTACGACGCCATCATCTATTGCTGTATATAAAGCTGTAGAGTGGGATAATCTTGGGCTCATTGTGCTAGACAATAGCATAGTTCTGTCGTTTGTTGATGTTTTACTCGGTGGTAAACATAGCTCCTTAGATAAAGGGAAGGGGCAACAAAAAAGGCCTTTGACATATATAGAGCAGACTTTGGCGAAGCAGCTTGTAGAAGTTGTGCTAAGCGAGCTCGGGAATGCGTTTGACGCAATTTCCCCTTCGAATTTTATTTTCGAAAGATTAGAGAGTAACCCTAACTTTGCCACTATATGCCGCACAGGGGATGCAATAATATTGCTAAAATTGTTGATACAGATTGAAGACCGTTCTGGAGCTGTGGATATTGTAATACCTTACAATACTATTGAGCCCATTAAGGAGCAATTGCAAAAGGTGTTTATAGGTGATAAATTTGGGATAGACAGCGTGTGGGAAGAGTTACTTACACAAAGACTGCATGAAGTGGATATGCCTCTGGAAGCTGTTGTAATAAATTCCCCAACCAAAATTATAGATGTTGCAAAACTCAAGCCTGGGGATACTATAGTGATCAATCATAAATATGACGAAGATATTTTGGTAAGGTGCGGTGGTGTGGATCTGTTCAAGGGGCAAATAGGCAAAATAGAAGATAAGGTTGCAATTAATGTAACTGAAACGATTGGTGGAGATAATTAATGTTAGCATTGGATGTGTTACTACTTTTAATGATTGTTGTGTGTATAGTCTATTGTTGGATTCTAAACCAGCGTATACGTGACTTGCATAATAGCAGGGTAGAATTTGCCCGTATGATCAAGGAATTTGATGCAGCGGTTGCCAAGGCAGAGAATTGTATTTCCGAACTTTCTGTTCTAGGTAAAAC
>JAYUHP010000040.1:0-6463 GCA_043766875.1 Rickettsiaceae bacterium | reverse complement strand
GTTCCTCTGCATACACTTCGTGCTGATATAGATTATGCTACAGCTGAAGCCCATACAACATATGGTGTAATAGGTATAAAGGTGTGGGTTTACAAAGGTGATTTTGTAGAACCTCGTCGTAAGAAGAATAATTTGAGTGAAGTAGAATAAGATGTTAGCTCCAAAAAAACAAAAATTTCGTAAGGCTCATAAAGGCAGGGTACAGCCTAAAGCAAAAGCTGGTACTGAGCTTGCTTTTGGTTCAATAGGGCTAAAATCGCTTGATGCTTGCAGAGTTACTGCAAGACAAATCGAAGCTGCTCGTCGTGCTGCTGTGAGATTCATGAAGAGGCAAGGTAAGCTCTGGATCAAAATTTTCCCGGATCTACCAGTTTCTAAGAAGCCTGCAGAGGTAAGGATGGGTAAAGGTAAAGGTTCACCTGAGTTTTTTGCTGTGCGTGTTTCGCCTGGCAGAATTATGTTTGAAGTAGATGGAGTGACGGAAGAAGTGGCCAATCGCGCTTTAGAGCTTGCGAGTGCTAAGCTTCCAGTTAGAACAAAAATAGTGAAACGTTATGAGTAAGAAAGCAAAAAAAGAAGTCGGAATTTCTGGCAATACTACTGAAAAATTGCAAGAGCAAAAACTGACTCTGAAGAAAGAATTGTTTAATCTACGTTGCCAAAGAGTTATTGGCGAAGTGTCTGACACAAGTAGATTTAAGAAAGCGCGTAGAGAAGTTGCGCGTCTTAATACTGAATTAACAAAACGTGCGGAGAGTAAATAATGCCAAAGAGAATACTACAAGGTGTGGTTGTCAGCGATAAGGCTGATAAGACTATAGTTGTGAAGGTAGAGAGGCGTTTTGCTCATCCACTTTATAAAAAAACTGTTAAAGTATCTAAAAAATACTTAGCTCATGATCCTGAGAATTCTCACAAAATCGGTGATAAGGTAAGGATTATAGAGAGCAGGCCTATTTCTAAGCTTAAGAAATGGCAGGTTGTCGCGGAAGGTAATTGAGCTGTAAATCGTCATTGCTTTTAAGTGCGGCACCGCATATGCTCTGCCTCACTTATCGCAACGACTGTTTGCTAATAAGCTTTGACTTTTTTGTTAATTTGTATATATTTTTGGTCGTTAATTTTAATTTTGGTTGTAACTATGATTCAAATGCAAAGCATTTTGGATGTTGCTGATAATTCTGGTGCAAAAAAAGTAATGTGCATCAAGGTTCTTGGTGGTTCGCATCACATGATCGCTGACTTAGGCGATGTTATAGTAGTGTCTATAAAGGAAGCTGCTCCTAACGGTAAAGTAAAGAAAGGTGAGGTGCATAGAGCTCTGATCGTTCGTACTAAATGTGGAGTTCACCGTCCTGATGGAAGCAACATCAAGTTTGATGGAAATGCTGCTGTGCTTTTGAACAAACAAGGTGAGCCTATTGGAACTCGTGTATTTGGTCCAGTTACTCGTGAATTGCGTGCTAAGAAATTTTTGAAGATAGTTTCTTTGGCTGAGGAGGTTCTATAATGCAAAAGATGAAGATTCGTCGTGGTGATAAGGTTATCGTCACAACAGGTAAAGACAAAGGCAAGATCGGAACAGTGCTTAGAATGCTGCCGAAGGATTTGAGGCTTGTAGTTTCTGGCGTAAATGTCGTGAAGAAACACACAAAGCCAACAAAAACAAGTGATGGTGGGATTATACAAAAGGAACTTTCTTTGCATATTTCCAACGTAGCTCATGTTGATCCAAAATCAGGCACAGCTACAAAGGTTGGAATTAAAGTTTTAACAGATGGAACAAAAACCAGAGTTGCTAAAAAATCTGGTGAAATTATAAAGGTGGAAGGTAAATAATGCTGGCTCGTTTTAAGGATCTGTATAAAAAAGCAAAACCTGAGCTTCAGACCAAATTTAACTATGCAAATGTTCATGAAATTCCTGCTATAGAGAAAATCGTGATCAACATGGGTGTTGGTGAAGGTGCTACGGATTCGAAAGTGGTTAATCATGCTGTAAATGATTTGACCTTAATCTCAGGTCAAAAGCCTATCATTACTAAGGCAAAACTTTCTATTGCTGCTTTTAAGCTGCGTGAAGGTATGCAGGTTGGTTGTAAGGTAACTCTTAGAAAAGATAGAATGTTTGATTTCCTAGAAAGGCTTGTATTTGTTGCTCTTCCTCGCGTAAAAGAGTTTAAAGGATTCAACAAGAAAAGCTTTGATGGTAGAGGAAACTTTACATTCGGTATTAAGGAGCAAATAGTGTTCCCAGAGATTAACTACGATAAGATTGATACTATCAGAGGTCTGGATATTACAATAGTGACTTCTGCTAAGAATGATACTGAAGCTCAGGCTTTACTATCTGTATTCCATTTACCCTTTAACAATTAATAGTGATAGATATTTATTATGGCTAAAGTAAGTTCAATACAAAAAAATTTAAAAAGGCAAAAAATGGCCGCGAGTCAAGCTAAGAAGCGTGCTGCTCTTAAGGCCCAGATTTACGATAAAAATCTGCCTCTAAACGAGAGATTTGCTTTGGTTGCGAAGCTTACTGCTTTGCCAAGAGATGGTGCGAGAATAAGGGTGAGAAATCGTTGTGCGCTTACAGGTAGGCCACGCGGTGTTTATAGAAAATTCCAACTAGGGCGCAATATGCTTAGAGTTTTGGCTGGCTGCAGTCAGCTTCCTGGTTTGGTGAAATCAAGTTGGTAATTAATTAAGTTGGTATTATTATGACGATGACTGACACTTTAGCTGATATGCTTACCAGAATTAGAAATGGACAAAAAACAAAATTGATGTTTGTGTCTATGCCTTATTCTCGTGCTAAAAACGATATCTTGAAGGTATTGCAGGAAGAGGGCTATATCGCTAGTTTTAAAGTAAGTGATGTTAGAAGTGGGATCAAAGCGATCGAAGTTGTGCTGAAATATGCATCAAACGGTCAGCCTGCTATAAAAGAAATTACGAGGGTTTCCAAACCTGGTAAAAGGGCTTATACAGCTATTGAAGCTTTGCCTGGTTACTATAATGGTATGGGACTATATGTTCTATCTACTTCGAAAGGCATTGTTTCTGATAGAGAAGCAAGACGTATCGGTGTTGGTGGTGAAGTTATTTGCAAAGTGTTTTAAGGTAGTTAAGTTATGTCAAGAGTTGGAAAATTACCAGTTGCTATTCCTGAGGGAGTGAAGGTTGAGATCAATGATCTTGCCGTTAAGGTGTCTGGTCCTAAAGGTGAGTTGTCTAAGACATTCCTGGGTAATATTGCAATTACTCATGAAGCTTCTACTATCGTTGTAAAACCGACAGATGGTACTAAGCATGCGAGAGCTATGTGGGGTACCGCTAGAAGTATTATAGGCGGCATGGTAAAGGGTGTTAAAGAAGGTTTTATCCAGGAGCTGGAAGTAAATGGTGTTGGTTATAGGGTTGCTGTAAAAGGTGATTACCTGAATCTTTCTCTAGGGAAAAGCCATAGCACTAAAATAGAAATTCCTGCTTCCGTGAAGGTTGAAGCGCCAAAGCAAAATATAATTATGCTATATGGTGTGGATAAGCAGGTTTTAGGTCAATTTGCTGCTTTGATCATTAAGCAAAGACCACCAGAGCCATATAAAGGCAAAGGGATTAAGAAGAAAGGACAATATGTCCAAAGAAAAGAAGGCAAGAAAAATTAATAGTTAGGGGCTTTTAAAATGCGTACACCAAAGCGTAAGTTTGACATCAGAAGAAACAGAGTGAGATCAAAAATCTCTCAAGTTTCTGATAGAATAAGATTATCTGTATTTAAATCAGGGCGTCATATATATGCGCAAGTGATTGACGATGTGAAGGCTGTTGTGATTGCTGCTGCCTCTACCTTGGAAAAAGATTTGAGGAAGCCTAAAAAATCTAACTGTAATTGTGAGATTGCTTCTAAGATCGGTGAATTAATTGGTACAAGGGCTGCCGAAAAGGGTGTTAAAGAAGTTGTGTTTGACAAGGGTGGCTATAGATACCACGGCGTTGTGAAAGCGCTCGCTGACTCCGCTAGAAAGCAATTGCAGTTTTAATTAAATAGGTAAAAGATGAGTAAGCAACAACAAACCGATGAAGTTTCCTTAACACTAGTAGGTGTTACCAGGGTTACCAAAGTAGTGAAGGGCGGTAGGAAGTTTTCTTTCGCAGCCTGTATGGTAGCTGGTAATCATGCTGGAATGGTTGGTTACGGTCATGGCAAAGCTAAGGAAGTAACTGAAGCGAGAACCAAGGCTACACAAGCAGCTAAAAAAGCTATGGTGAAAGTGCCTCTACTTGAAGGACGCACTATACATCATGATGTATATGGTCATAGTGGTGCTGCCAGAGTATTACTCAGAAAAGCAAAACCAGGTACAGGTATTATCGCTGGTGGTGCTATGCGTGCTATCTTTGAATCGATTGGTGTTCATGATATCGTTGCTAAGTCTTTGGGTTCTTCGAATGTATATTCGATGATCGCTGCGACTTTTGATGCTCTTTCCAAGCTTTCATCTCCTAAGATGATTGCACAGCGTAGAGGCAAAACTACATCTGAGCTTTCTTCTCTAGGGCATAAAAGTACAAAAGCAGAAGTTGCTCAAACAGAAGAAGATAATTGATAGGTAGATGATCATGGTAAAAAAAGAGAAAGTGGAAGGAAGAGTAGAAGTTACTCAAGTGGCAAGTGAAATAGGGCGTAAGCCTGATCAAAAAGGCACTTTGTTAGGTCTAGGTTTGTATGGTGTGCATACTAAAAAGATCCTTGAAGATACTCCTTCTGTACGTGGTATGATAAATAAAGTTAAGCATTTAGTAACTGCAAAAGTAGTTAGTTAAGCGTCATCCCGGAAATTGCGTAGCAATTATCCGGGATCTATAACCCCTACAGCTGAGGATTGTCTCAAATGCTTTAGGTTATGGGTCCCGGATATTTTTCTTCGAAAAATTCCGGGATGACGATGCTAGAATGTGTAAAAAGAGGAAATTATGAAGTTAAATGAATTATTTGATTTACCAGGTGCTAGAAAGACTAGCAAAAGAGTAGGTCGCGGTATTGGTAGTGGTAAAGGTAAAACATCCGGTCGTGGTGTTAAGGGGCAAAAAGCTCGTGCTGGTGTTGCTATTAAAGGCTTCGAAGGCGGACAAATGCCGCTTATCGCAAGGCTTCCAAAAAGAGGCTTTAACTGTCCAAGCTCAAAAACATTCGTTGCTATAAATTTTGCTACAATTGCTAAATTGCTAGAAGCAAAAAAAATTAAAGCTGGTGATGCCATAAATAAAGAAGTTTTGGTAAAAGCTGGTGTTCTGAAAAATACTAGACTTAAGGTAAAATTATTAGCTAAGGGCGAATTGAAGGATAAATTCGATTTCAGTCTGGATGCTTACTCTGAATCTGCAAAAGCTGCAGTTGAGAAAGCCGGTGGTAAAATTCTGTAAGCAATAATATGAGCCAAGCATCGTCAAAAAATTCCCAAAGCGATTTAATGGGGAGAATTCTCTTCACCCTTGGGATTTTGGTGGTTTGCAGAATAGGTTCATTCATTCCGATCGCTGGTATTGACTCAACAGTGCTGGGTGATATTACAGCTCAGAATCAATCTGGTATTTTGGGCATGTTCAACATGCTTTCTGGCGGTTCTTTGGGCAGAATGTCCATCTTCGCTCTTGCTATCATGCCATATATCACATCTTCCATTATTATGCAGCTTTTAACGCTTGTTTATAAGCCGCTTGAGAATATGAAGAAAGATGGTGAGGCAGGAAGGCGTAAGATAACGCAGTTATCACGCTATCTGACAGTGATTTTGGCTGGAATGCAGGCTTACGGCGTGGCTGTTGGTTTGGCTAGTATGTCAAGCGGCAATGGTTCTGTCGTCATAATTGATTTAGCATTTTTTAAACTCACTACCGTTATTACTCTGGTAGTTGGAACGCTCTTTCTTATGTGGCTTGGTGAGCAAGTTACCGCACGTGGAATAGGCAATGGTTCTTCGCTGATTATTTTTGTAGGTATCGTTTCTGGTCTGCCTAGTGCTATCATAAGCACTTTTGAGTTGGCTCGTCGCGGTGGTGCTTCGCCAATCATATCCATAGGGGTTTGCTTTGTCGTAGTTGCACTTATAGCTATAATTATATTTTTCGAGAGAGCTCAGCGCAAGGTGATGGTGCAATATCCAAAGCGTCAGGTTGGGAATAAGATTTACGGCGGAGAGGCAACTCATATGCCACTTAAGCTGAATACTGCTGGTGTTATACCGCCAATATTTGCAAGCTCACTACTGCTATTTCCTCTGACGATTGCGAATTTTTCTACCTCTCATTCGTCTTTTATGGAAGGGTTGATATATTATTTAGGCCATGGTAAGCCGCTGTATATCTTGTTTTATGTTGTGATGATTGTTGGTTTCAGCTTTTTATATACTGCTGTAGTGTTTAACTCTGAAGATACTGCCAATAATTTGCGTAAATAT
>JAYUHP010000039.1:0-2414 GCA_043766875.1 Rickettsiaceae bacterium | reverse complement strand
ATAATGTGTAGCACAATATATTCTAATATGCCTAAATGGTCAAGAATTTTGTATGAAGATCAACTACTCTCCAAGCTTTGCCAGCTCGACAGCAGCTCTGAGCCTGATATCATCAATAACATCTTGCAGCTCTGGGAACTGGAGCTCTATATCCGCATCATCCAAAGCCTTGCTCAAACGCCTGATATGCTCCTTCTCAAGCTCACCAGCAATAAGCCCGAACCTAAGCTGATTCAGCTCATCCAGCAGCTGACCACCGACTTCCCGCATTTTCTTTTTATCCGCAGCATATCCATCAACTTCTTGAAGAGTCCAAAGCGAGCTAACCTGAACCCTAGGAGAGCTGACTTTTGCTGAAGCTACTTCCCCTTCCGCCTCATTCATCTCAAATACAGACGATGAATTCTTATCGCCCTTTTTCTTCAGAGACGCCACTTTTTCCTGGACAATGTTGCCGATTTGTATCATCTTCGTACCTAAACAAAGTCCAATCTAATTTGGGACTTTGTAATAAATTTAACATTTATTATTTACAAACAATACAGACTTTTATCCCATGTTTCAAACACTTACTCAAAATCTAACGAAAGTTTTCAATAAGCTGAAAGGCTATGGAGCTCTCACGGAAGAGCATATCGATATTGCTATGCGCGACGTCCGAATTGCTCTTCTGGAAGCTGACGTATCACTTAGTGTTGCAAAGGATTTTATTGCTTCTGTTAAAGAGCGCGCGAAGGGGCAGGAGGTTGTAAAATCGGTCACTCCTGGGCAGATGGTTGTAAAAATCTTCCATGATGAGCTGGTCAAAATGCTCTCAAGCCCGGAAGAGGAGCAGAAGCTCAATTTAAAAGCCACACCACCTGTAAACCTTATGATGGTCGGCTTGCAGGGTAGCGGCAAGACTACTGCTTCGGCCAAGCTTGCACTGCGTTTGAAGAATCAAGGAAAGAAATCTCTTTTAGTCTCGCTGGATACTTATAGGCCAGCAGCACAGGAGCAGCTCAAGATTCTGGCTGACTCTATTGAAGTGGATAGCCTTCCTATTATATCATCCGAAAAACCTTTAGAGATTACCAAAAGGGCTTTGAAAGAGGCGAAGCTAGGTGGCTATGATGTGGTTATTTATGATACCGCTGGCAGGTTGCATATAGATGAAAATATGATTAATGAATTAATTGACGTTAAGAAATTAGTCACCCCAAATGAGGTTTTATTTGTGGCTGATGCCTTGACGGGCCAGGATGCTGTGAATATAGCCACAAATTTTAACGCTGCCATAGGGATTACAGGAATCATCCTCAGCCGAATAGATGGTGATGCGAGGGGCGGAGCAGCTCTCAGCATAAAATACGTCACAGGCAAGCCCATCAAGTTCTTAGGAACGGGAGAAAAGGTCACAGCGCTGGAAGAATTTCACCCAGATCGCATAGCTTCTCGCATTTTGGATATGGGCGACGTCGTATCTTTCGTGGAAAATGCCGCTGCGAATATTTCCGAAGCAGAAGCCATGGCCACCATGAAGAAGATGAAAACCGGACAGTTTGATCTTACGGATTATATGGGTCAGCTTTCTTCTATCAATAAGATGGGTGGAATGAGCAAGATGATGGGAATGATGCCTGGGATGGGCCAAATGATGGGTAAGATTGACCAAAGCAAGCTTGATAATAAAGTGATAGACCATCAGCAGGCGATTATATTATCCATGACCAAGAAAGAACGCAAAAACCCTGATCTTCTGAATGCTTCACGCAGGAAACGCGTAGCAGCTGGTTCAGGCACGTCAGTCCAGGAAATCAACAAGCTCATCAAACAATTCATGCAGGTTCGCGATATGATGAAGAAGATGAGCAAAATGAATCCAAAGAGCTTGCTGAAGAGTGGAATTAGTAGACTGTTTTCTTGAAATTGGTAATTTTTCTATGGACGAAATTTTGATTGAGCGTTAGAATTAGATGTATCAGTAATTTTGGAGTTATAGCTATGAAAATACTATTAATTGAGAATGATGGTACAGTAACAGCATTGCCTGCTGAACCAATAGGAATTGAGTTGATAGTTGCTATACTAAACAATAGCCCTCCCGCAGTATATATTCCCAGAGAATATCTCCCTCATCTAAGTTTAGGGATAGCATCTACACCACTAGTTCTAACTACGCTCAATGAAGAGATTGTGCTAGATATAGACTTAACTGGCGTCTCAACTACTGCAAGTCAAGGTGTTAGTAGCTAGACTTCTCTCAATACCGTCAAGATAATTTCTTCCCAATATTTCGATTATTAGCAAACTTTTCTCTTGACAAAAGTGCGCGAGTAAGGCAGATTGTAGGCTCATATATTTTAATTGGAGAGACATCATGTCTAAAGCAAAGACAGCTTCTAAAAATAACCCTACGTCTCGTGAGCAGGCGA
>JAYUHP010000038.1:0-6490 GCA_043766875.1 Rickettsiaceae bacterium | reverse complement strand
TTTCAATTACCATCCGAAGAGCGAATCCATTGCGCTGTAGCGAGCAACAAAGCGAATCCATTGCGCTGTAGCGTAGGGCAAGCGAATGGTGGACAGGGCAGGATTTGAACCTGCGAACGCTTACGCGGGCAGATTTACAGTCTGCTGCCATTGACCACTCGGCCACCCCTCCGTAAACTGCCCAGTAACATATAATAAGTTAGTAATTATTGCAATATAATTTTGTAGAATATATGCTACCCACCAATGAAAGCGTCATCCCGGAATTTTGTGAAACAAAATATCCGGGACCCATAACCACGAGAGATGAGGATTGTCTCAAGTGCTAAGGTTATAGGCCCCGGGTCTCCGCCCGGGGTGACGTTGACTCGGGATGACATAAAATTGAGTATACATGAAGCAAGAATCAAAAAATTACATAATATATGGAAGGCATGCAGTAACTTCTGCCATAGCTAATCCCAAAAGGAAAATCGCAGAAATATTATGCACTGCCCAGAATTTAGACGAGATAAACAAAATCTCAGGAAACATTAAGGTTTCGTGTGTAGAGAATAGCCACCTCAAGTCTTTATTTATAGAGCATGTTCCTCATCAAGGCATGGTTGCCATGGTGAGTCCTGTTGCAATAAACCATATACCAAAGGAAACTCTTTCTGATCCAAGCAGTAAAATAGTAATATTAGACCAGATTACTGACCCGCAGAATCTTGGAGCAATCTTACGGTCCGCAGCTGCCTTTAATATAGGCACTGTGATCTATCCCAAAGACGGAAGCGGGCGCGAAAGTGGCGTGGTGGCGAAAGCTGCTTGCGGCGCTTTGGATATAGTGAATCTAGTAGAGGTCGTAAATATTAGCAGCACGATTGCTGAGCTTAAGAAGCACGGCTTCTGGGTGCTAGGGCTAGATGGCTCAGCACAAGAGGGTATCCGAGGCAATAAGATACTGGATGGCAAAGTAGCGGTGGTTATGGGCTCAGAAGGCTCAGGCCTGCGGCCACTGGTCGCCAAAAACTGTGATTTGCTGGTGAAAATCAACATCTCCAGCCAAATGGAAAGCCTTAATGTTTCAAACGCTGCTTCTATTGTATTTTATGAGATGTCAAAATATTTTGCTACAACCCCTTAATGAGATTTTTTGAGATGGTATGGTGGGGTGGTGGTGAAAAATTAACACTAGATTTTACCCCAAACTGCCTATATGTTTTAATGTGGTAATATATATAAGGAGTAAACCTATGAATATGAATAAAGAACAGGCGCTTGCCGCTGCCCTGGGGCAGATTGAAAAAAGCTGGGGAAAAGGCTCTGTAATGAAGCTTGGGCAAAATCCTATCATGGATATCGAAGCAAGCTCTACGGGGTCTCTTGGGCTAGATATGGCACTAGGAATTGGCGGCCTGCCTAAAGGAAGGATCATCGAAATTTTCGGCCCAGAAAGCTCAGGCAAAACAACTTTGACCCTGCACGCTATTGCAGAGGCTCAAAGAAGAGGTGGAACATGCGCTTTTATCGATGCTGAACATGCTTTGGACCCAGCCTATGCGAAAAAATTAGGCGTGAATATAAATGAGCTGATTGTATCCCAGCCAGATAGTGGTGAGCAGGCTTTGGAGATTGCTGATACATTGGTTAGATCCGGTGCTGTTGAGATGCTTGTAATAGACAGCGTTGCTGCTCTTACGCCTAAAGCAGAAATCGAAGGCGAGATGGGCGATTCTCACATGGGGCTTCAAGCAAGGCTTATGAGCCAAGCTCTAAGGAAGCTTACAGGATCTATCTCCAAGACCAATTGTATCATCATTTTCATCAATCAGATTCGTATGAAGATTGGCGTGATGTTCGGTAGCCCGGAGACAACTACAGGCGGAAATGCGCTCAAATTCTACGCATCTGTCAGGCTTGATATTAGGAGAATTGGCTCCATCAAAGATAAAGACGAGGTGGTTGGTAGCCAAACACGCGTGAAAGTTGTGAAAAACAAGGTTTCACCTCCGTTTAAAGTTGTAGAGTTCGACGTAATGTATGGCTCTGGCATCTCGAAACATGGTGAGATTGTGGATATTGGGTCAAAGCTTGAATTGATAGAAAAATCTGGCGCATGGTTCTCTTATAATAATGTGCGCATTGGCCAGGGCCGTGAAAATGCAAAGCAATATTTAATGGATCATCCTGCTATTTCTGATGAAATAGAGCAGAAAATCAGACAGATGTCTGGAAAGCTTGATGTTGTAGCCGTAATCACAGAGGAAGCGGTTGATGATGTGATGGAGGATGCCTAGATGATTGATTTAAAAGGGAAAGTCGCTTTAGTCACAGGTGCTTCTGGGTCTATTGGCGGAGCCTGCGCTAGATTATTGCATCAGCTCGGAGCTCACCTGATAATCAGCGGAACCAATGCTGAGAAATTAGATCTCTTAAAGCGTGAATTAGGTTCTAACGTGACTGTCAGGGCCTCCGATTTACATGATCTTGATGATTGCCAGAAGATGGTAGAAGAGATAGAGAAAATTGATATTCTGGTATGCAATGCTGGAATCACAAAGGATATGCTTTCTATAAAAATGTCCAATGAATCCTTTGCTGAGGTTATAGATATCAACCTGAAAGCAGCCTTCGTGCTGAATCGTAGTGCGATACAAAAGATGATCCGAGTCAAATATGGCCGCATTATCAATATGTCATCAGTAGTTGGGGTATCAGGAAATCCGGGTCAGGCGAATTATTGTGCCTCTAAAGCAGGGCTTATAGGAATGAGCAAATCCTTAGCTATGGAAGTAGCTTCAAGAAATGTAACTATAAACACTGTAGCCCCCGGATTTATTGTTTCTGATATGACGAATAAGCTGAATGATACTCAGAAAGAATCCATCCTACAGCGCATTCCTACGAAGGCAATGGGTACAGCAGAAGATGTGGCAAATGCCGTAGCTTTCCTTGCAAGCGATATGGCATCATATATCACTGGTCAAACTATTCACGTGAATGGTGGGATGTTGATGATATAATATGTCGTGCGGAATAACAAATCGACATTTTGCAATTTACTATTCCAAAACTATGTGGTAAAATGGAATAGCAAATCGACATTTTGCAATTTGTTATTCCATAGAGGTGATTATGCCAAAATTTATTGGCCGGGAAAATGAGATTAAAAGGCTACGGCAATTGCTTGATAAGAAGACTGCTTCTTTTATCGTAATAAGAGGCAGACGTCGTATTGGTAAAAGCAGGTTGATTCAAGAGTTTAGCAAAGATTTTGATTCTTACTATTGCTTCAGCGGCATCCCACCAACTCCAGTTACTACTGAAAAGCAGGAAATAGACGAATTTTCACTGCAAATTAGTAGGAATTTTAATATTCCAACTGCATATTATAACGACTGGAGCGATGCATTCTGGGCAGTAGCAGAAAAGCTCAAAACGGGCAAGATATTACTATTTTTTGATGAAATTTCATGGATGGGATCTAAGGATCCAAATTTTCTTGGTAAAATTAAAAATCTCTGGGATTTGCATTTAAAACAAAATGATAACCTCGTATTCGTAGTGTGTGGCTCTGCATCCAGCTGGATTGAGAAAAACATTCTGAGTAATACTGGCTTCGTAGGTCGTATCTCTTATACCCTAACGCTCAAAGAGCTACCACTACAAGACGCTATTAAATTTTGGCCAGATAATATCTCGGCTTATGAAAAATTAAAAATCTTGTCCATTACTGGAGGAATACCAAAATATTTGGAGGAAATTGATCCCAAATATAGTGCTGAGGAAAATATAAAAAGATTATGTTTCACCGAAGGTGGATTATTAGTTGAGGAGTTTAAGCAAATTTTCTCAGATATATTTCTCCGTGACAGTGAGATGTATAAGAAGATACTTGAAATAATAGCCGAAGGCCCAAAAGACCAAACTGCAATATTGGATGGCCTAAAGCTTAAAACCCCAGGACGTATCCCTGAATATCTTGCAGAGCTAGAGTTTGCAGGCTTTATAGCCAGAGATTATACTTGGGAAATAAAAACTGGTAAGGATTCAAAACTGAGTCTTTACCGACTTCAGGACAATTACATGAGATTTTACCTGAAGTATATAAGTAATAACTTAACACAAATTAACAGAGGTACATTCGCATTTAAATCACTTACTTCCCTACCACAGTGGAGCAGTATAATGGGACTACAATTTGAAAATCTTATATTAGGTAGCAGAAGATTCATCCATAGAGCTTTAGAGATTGATCCAAATGATATCATCTGTGAAAACCCCTATTTCCAGAGACAGACCTCACGCCGCAAAGGCTGTCAGATAGATTATATGATTCAAACTAGATTCAACACACTTTATGTATGTGAAATAAAATTTTCAAGAAATATCATTGATAATTCAATTATAGATGAAGTGCAAAATAAAATTGATATAATGCAGCATGCAAAGCATTTTTCCTGCCGCCCGGTACTGATCCATGCAAATGGTGTGAGTGAGACTGTTGTTGAAAGCGATTTTTTTGTAAAAATTATAGATATGCAAGAGATATTAAAATAATGAAAAACACGGACATAGCGATTGCTTATATAGTAAGAATTTTGGGTTTGGTTAAAGCTATTCTTTTGAAAATCTGGTCATTTTCAAGGATAGATAGGCTTTACCGTAAATTCATTGGGTTAAAACGCAAGCATAAAATAATTGCCATGATTTTGGCTATAGGCCTAATGATAGGCTATAAATCCTTGTTCAGCACGGGCTACCAACCTGATGTCAAGGTAGTAGAAATATATAAAGTTTCTACCGGCAATTTGCTAAGCACGACACGCCTGCTTGGCACAATTAAGGCAAAGAAATATTTTACCGCCAATGCCGGCTATAGCGGCACTGTGGCATACATTGCAGAAAGCGGAACAAAGCTTAAAACTGGTGAAAAAATAGCGCAAATTGACAAGCCAGAGGTTGAGGATTCTTATAAGAGTGCTCTAGAATCATTAAAAATTGCGACCTCACAATATGATAGAGTGTTGCACCTCGCCAAAACCAATGCAGCCAGCAAACAAACTGTAGAGGATAAATATACGGCCATGGCTAAGGCACAAAGCTCTCTGGCAATCGCGAAGCAAGAGCTGGATAAAATGTTATTCACAGCCCCATTTGATGGTGTGGTTGGCAGCCCATTGTACCACGCTGGCTCTAAGGTAAGTGAAGGCTCAACAATAGTGGTTTTCTACAATCCATCTGAACTCGTAGTAACATTTGACATTCCATCCAACCTACTTGGTGAAATCGGTGAAAAAGCAACAGTTACTCTAAATGGTCAGGATTATGTCACAGCCCCGGTGCAAAGGGCTCTGGCAGCTGGATCATATACAGTTCCAGCATATATAGATTTCAAATGTGCAAATTGCATTATAGGAGAAATCACCAATCTGGATCTACATCTAATAGAGAAACAAAATATCATTACAGTACCAGCTTCATGCGTATTTATAAGCAATGGACAATTGATGGTATATAAAGTGAAAGGTACTGAGCTAGAGATTCAGCCGGTAAAAACTGGTATGAGGGAGAAGGATACTCTCGAGATACTAGAGGGGGTCAAGATAGGAGATATACTAGTTTTGCAAGGGCAGTCTAGGCTCTACCCTGGCGTACCGGTCAAGATTTATGAAGGCGAATAGCATATGAAGTTTACGGAATATTTCATCAAACATAAGGTAGTATCAATCATATTCAATGTGATGATACTTGTGATAGGGCTTTTGGCTCTAAGGAATATAGTCATACGTGAATATCCAAATGTGCAGATACCTATACTGTCTGTGAACACCTTTTACTATAATGCCAGCCCAGAGCTAGTGGAATCTTCTGTTACGAATATTTTGGAAGATGCCGCCAGCGGAGTTACTGGGGTAAAATCCATCACATCTGAATCTTCTCATGGCAATTCATGGATTACTGTAAATTTTGAGGAAGGAACAGACATAGACCGCGCTCTTATCGATTTGAAAGATGCGCTAGGACAGGTTCGCGGCAATTTACCTGATAATGTAAAGGAACCACAAATCCAAAAGGGTGCGTTCGGAGGAGCTGTCCCATTCTTCTGCATATCAGTTACTTCATCCGAAATGGATTTTGGCGAAATAACTCACTATGTAAACCATTATCTAAAAAATAATTTTAGAGGCGTAAAAGGCGTAGGCAAATTGGATGTATGGGGCCGGCCTTATACAATGAAAGTCACGCTGGATCATAAAAAAATGTATAATTATGGGATCAATGTAAGCGATATTATCCATGCTCTGAAAGAATATAATGTCTCCCTGCCTGTTGGAAAATTCAGAGACGCAATCCCTTCTTCGCTGGATATCAGGCTAACTTCCGAGGAAGAGTTCGAGGGTACCTATATCACCACCAAAAATGGTAAAAGCATATATTTGAATGACATAGCAGGCATTGAGCTTTCAATTGACACAAAGCAGACTCGTACCAGGGTTAACGG
>JAYUHP010000037.1:0-6584 GCA_043766875.1 Rickettsiaceae bacterium | reverse complement strand
CAGATATTGCTTTTGCCATTTGCCTGTTTAACTTACTAGGTAAGGGCATACCAACATCGATTAAGATATTTCTGCTGGCCATAGCAGTTTTAGATGATATTGGTGGAATTTTGATTATAGCCATATTTTATACCAATGATTTTAACATGGTCTGGTTTATAATAGGCATGGTTCCTTTAGTATCTTTGTGGCTTCTAAATAAATATCGTATAACTGGGGTGACTCTCTATGCTTTATTAGGTGTGAGCTTCTGCCTATCATGCTATCAAACTGGCATTAGTACCAGCATCGCAGGATTTCTGATTGGATTTCTCGTACCATTATATAAAAGTTCTGGAGAGCCTTATTCTAAAGCCCTTGAGCCGAAGCTCCAGCCATTTGTGCAATTTTTTATTCTTCCTATTTTTGCTTTTACTTCAAGTGGTATTTCTTTTAGCAATGAGCATATAACAGCGCTATTTGATCCGATAGTGGTCGGGATAGTGCTTGGGCTTTTCCTAGGCAAGCAATTAGGTATCACCTTATTTTCATATTTAACATTGCGATTAGGATGGGCTGAGCTACCTAAAGGAAGTAGATTTTTTGATATTTATAACGTATCAGTTTTTGCTGGAATTGGCTTTACCATGAGTCTATTTGTTGGCATGATTGCATTCCACGAAATTCATGTACAAAATCTTGTTAAGCTGGGTGTCATGGCAGCATTGGTGGTCTCTGTGTTATTTTCTGGGCTGCTGGCTATGAGGGATCAGAGCTTCAGGTAGTTCACTCCAAACTTCTCTAAATACTCGTTATAACTACCTCTAAAATCGGTAATTTTGCGCTCCGTGATGGCGATAACACCTGTGGCGATTGGGATCGCGAAATCTCTATCATGTCATAATCCTTCAAAGCATTTTTTAGAGACTCCTTTGATTCAATATCCAAGTGGTTTGTAGGTTCATCCAGAACCAATATATTCCCTTCTTCCAGAACTATCTTCGCAAGCAAAAGCCTAGCACCTTCACCACCTGAAAGCGAAAGCACATTCTTGAAAGCCATTCTAACACGTTCAGATTCTCATTAAGCAGATCATGGTGATCTTGAGAAAAATATGAAACATGGGTCTCATATAATTCTTTTCATAAATTATCTAGACTTATTAAGAAAACTTAACTATAATCAGTACTTATATTTTTTTAATTAATAAACTTTAAGAGAGTTATATGCCTCCAAAACTGAAACACGAAGTGCTTGATAAATTTAGATCATTTATTACTAATGATCTAAACAGCGATATAAATAAATTACGCAATTTCGTAGTAGCATGCTCCTTACAAAACAAAGATAAAAATCCTGCTGTACTTAAAGCTAGGCTAGAAAAAATAGACTTAGGGCAGTTGAAAATCTTACCAGTACAAACTCAGGCAATATTTGATATTTTTAAAGGGCTTTGCAAGGTTCCAGGTAATGAAGCATTTGCACGCGCTTTTCTAGCAAAAATTAAAGCAGATTTTGAGATGCAAGCCGTATGGGAAGGATTTAAGAATAATAATCTAATGACATTATTTCAACATGCAATAGCCGCAAATTCTATACCTTATGTGGATATCTTTTTTGAAGCTGGAGCAGACGTTAATATCTACCATAAGAGCATAAATGCCATACAAATGGCACTACTTACCGAGAGAGAAGGTAAAAGTGAGGTTTTGAATTATTTTTTGAGCAATCATGAGAGATTCAATATTAATTTTATGCCAGAGAATCCAGTCCATTCTCCTCTATTATTCGCATACCTCAATACGCCTTCTGCAGAGACCGTAGAGAGGTTAGAGGCATTTTGTTCTCAACAATATCTAGAGGAGCGAGCTACTATAGGTACGCCATCTCATCCCTTCATTACTAATTCAGAACATGGACTTCATAATAGAACTTGTAATGCAGTAAAAGACCAGCGCTTTCGATCAAAACATGATGGTTCATTGGAAGATGTTAGAGGGCCATTAATGCCAAGCCAATGGAGTGTGAATGAATCACCAAAGGACTTACAGAAATATAACAATGCCCAGTATAATTTTTTTAAGACAATTTTTTCAGAAGATGTAAATGTAGAGCAACTTGATCGTGTAAAAAATGAGTTTAGGAAATTGTTTGATAAGAAGAAGCCAACGGAAGGTGAACTTTGTAGTAGAGGTGTAGAAGATCCAAAGCTGATATTGGAAATGTTGAGTTTAGAAGAATTAGGTATGCTACAAGAACTTTATTTTATTTACAATATGAAAGCTGATCATGATGAAGATTTGTTTCAATTTATTACAAGCAAAGCTCAAGAAATGAATGAGTATACTATATTTATGTTATCACATAGCTCACGATATACTAGAAATGATCAATCGTTTGAAGTTGCGCGTGATACCATGTCACTAGCTGTGTCTGTTGTAGAAAAGCATAAATCTGCGATTACTAATAAAAAAAAGCTAGCTGAATTTTATCATTATGTGGGTCACTCTAAGGCGCGTGTAGATATACGTGATCCAGAGGCTACAGATTATACTCTAAAGAGTTTGAAGCTAGATGGTAATAATATTGAAATATTATGCAAACATTATTTTGCCTATATGTGTAATGGTGATATAGACAACGTCAGAACTGTAATTAATCTACTATTAGGCCCTGATTGTAAGATTTCTAATGCAGCAGAATATGCATATTTATTCGTAAATTATTCTAGCGTACTAAATGATAATTCTATACTTCAGGAATATAGAGCTCCGCCTTGGTATCGCAAAGCTGGTGATAGCCTCAGTAGCATTCGTAGTTTTGATGATAGTAGAGTAGATAAAATAAAACTCGGGCTATCTACAAGTATCGAAATTGTATACGCAAGAGATTTAGCAAAGCTTAAGACCATAGTAGAATTTTCTAGAGAATTTTTTGCACGATATCCAGAGGAAATCGTACCTCATGTTGCACACTTTACTATATTACTAAAGATAAATGGAGGGGAAAAAATACTCCTTGATTTTTACAAAGAAATGCAAAGTAAGCATCCGGAGCATTTTCAAGCAAACATAGACTTCTTATACGCAGAATTTCTATTATATCGTGCAAATAACGACTTTGAAAATGCTATCCAGGTTGGAAAACGGTTCAATGAACTAAGTAAAGCTACTGCATCTGATCGTGCCGCTCCATCTGTTTTTGTTGATAATGTTAATAAATTTTTATCTTATCATTTTATTGAAGTTCAAGATTACCAAAAAGCTCTTGAATACTCTGAGTTGGTACAAGACCCTTCTTTCGCTCAACAAAAGAAAATGGCCAGAATTTTTGTTGAACAAGAACAACAAAAGCAAGTTGCGGCTCAAGAAGTAAAGCTAACTCCAGCAGTAGAAGAAGTTAAGAGGGGGGTAGAAGCGGCGGTGGAAGACACCAAAGCAAAAACATTTAGCCTCCCAGACAATCTTGATGAGTTTGCTTTAAAGATAGATAATGAGGATATTAATATTGTGTCGTTACCACCACAACTCATGCATTTATATTTCCAGTATAAAAACGCCAATCTACATCAAAGAGCTACTAATGTAATGCAGATTCCAACAACTCACAAGTGGCATGTGGGTGACAAAGATTATGCCTACACAGAAAATAGGCCTGGTAATGTCAAGAAACTTAAGTCTACAGAGAATTGTCATATTGCTATCGATGAAAAATTACTAGCCAAACTAGATGCTGATCAAAAAGTAGCTTTTGAGAATTCTTTTGCTAGAGAAGATATTAAGATATACCGTGGGATAGCGGAGCTCCGGATGAATGGAGATGAGCGTCTATCTACTACAGTTATGTATAAAAATAAAAGTGATGGTTCTTGCCTCATGGTTTTTAATAAGTTGTCTAACCATAAGTCTTTGAAAGGCGGGTTAGGTCAAAAGGATAACTCACTAAAAATTGAATATCTAGATGATGAAAATCATGATGTCCAAGGACTCCCAGTAGCTGCGCTGAAAAGCCATAATTATGTTGATTTAGATGAATTATTCAGTGAATATGCTCATTTTGTGGGAGAGCATCCTACGATTGAGGTTAGTGGCGAGGACAGTGATCTTGATGGTTGATAATCAGAGCTTCAGGTAGTCACGTCCGAACTTCTCTAAATACTCGTTATAACTACCTCTAAAATCGGTAATTTTGCGCTCTGTGATGGCGATAACACGTGTGGCGATTGGGATCGCGAAATCTCTATCATGTGTGACCATTATCAAGGTGCCATCATAATCCTTCAAAGCATTTTTTAGGGACTCCTTTGATTCAATATCCAAGTGGTTTGTAGGTTCATCCAGAACCAATATATTCCCTTCTTCCAGAACTATCTTTGCAAGCAAAAGCCTAGCACCTTCACCACCTGAAAGCGAAAGCACATTCTTGAAAGCATCATCTTGCCTGAACAAAAGCTGTCCCAAGACTGATCGAAGCTTGTTTGTAGTCTCATTTTCTACCTGCTTTGAGAGCCATTCTAATACATTCAGATTCTCATTAAGCAAATCATGATGATCCTGAGAAAAATATGAAACATGGGTCTCATATCCCCATTCATGAGTTCCACTATCCGCTTTATGCTTATCCAAAAGAACTTTCAGCAATGTAGATTTACCAATCCCATTGGGTCCGATAATAATAACTTTTTCGCCCCTACCAATACTAAAACTTACATTGTTTAGTACATTCTTATCGCCAAAACTCTTGGCAATTCCTTCTACCTTAAGCACTGTTTTGCCTGATGGGCGTTTTTGCTTGAAGTTGATGAAAGGGCTGACTCTGGATGTTTTTTCCACATCAGGTAGTTCCATTTTATCTATCATTTTTTCCCTCGATAAAGCTTGTCTAGACCGGCTTGCAGATGCACGGAATTTCTCAACAAATACTCTCAGCTTGGCTATATTTTTCTCCATATAATTAAGCTGGTGCATCTTCTGCTCTATAACTTCTTGTTTCTGTTTTACAAACTCATTATAATTCCCGGTATAAGGCCTCACTTCTCCGTAATCTATATCCAAAATATAATTTGCAACATTGTTCAAAAAAGCCACGTCATGCGAGATGAATATCAATATACCTCTATATTGCTCCTTTAGGTAATTCTCTAACCAGTAAATAGATACAAGATCCAAGTGGTTCGTAGGTTCATCCAGCATCAAAACATCCGGGTTATCGAACAGGCTTTGTGCAAGAAGTACGCGGAGCTTATACCCGCCTGAAAGTACCTTCAGTGGCTGGTAATGATATTCTTCCTTGATCCCAAGGCCTGAAAGCAGATCAGCAGCAACATATTCAGCAGTATAGCCATCATTGTTCATGATAATCTCTTCCAGATCACCAATCCTATATCCAGTTTCTTCATCGCATGTTTCTAGCTCTAGCAGCTTTTCCTTTTCGCAAAGAGCATCCCACAAGGCTTTTTTACCAGCGATAACCGTGTTGATAATAGAGGTATTTTCATAGCGGAATTGATCCTGCTTTAACATACCAATTCTTGAGCCTCTGGAAAGAGTGGCTTCGCCCAAACATGGTTCTTCCTCACCAGCTACAACCTTGATAAAAGTAGACTTACCAGCACCGTTAGCTCCGACCAAACCATATCTATTACCTGGACTTAAGTTCAGATTTACATCGGTGAATAGCAGTTTAGGGCCATATGCCATGGCCAGGTCTGTAATTGTCAGCATTTTATTTCAAGGAATATTTGATGCAACTTATACAGATTATTAACTCTTTTGTCAAATTATAGCTACCATGGACTGGAAGTTGTGGTCAAAAAAAAGCAAGCTACTTTTCCATAAAATATTTTGGAAGTCTTTTGGAATAAGGGCTCCAGGTCTTTTCTGTGGCTTTTTTACCATGCGAAAAGCAAAACATGCGGTCGCGCGCGCGGTATAGATTTTTTTCCAGAATCTGGGGCTTTGTTTATAAAAATATTTATTTAACATTATATATCTCCTTTCATTGTTATGAGCGAAGGCGTCCATATATGATGGTTTACCACCCGCACAAAAAATCTTATACCACCCCAAAAAATCTCATTAAGGGGTTGTGAATAAAAAAATGCAAAAAAGTGAAAATATTTTCACATTGATGCACCCCTGTGCTAGACTGAAAACTTAGTAGATAACGAATGATGTGCATGTCGTGGAGCTTTCGCAGGATAATTTCAAATCTCTTATGAGGCTGTGGCCTACAGGGGTGGCAGTAATCGCGACTGCTGGCGAAGATGGGAAGAAATATGGCTTTACAGCCAATTCATTTACCTCAGTTTCTTTGGACCCGCTTTTGGTTTCCTTCTGTCTCAAAAATACCTCATCAACGCTTGAGCATTTTAGAAAAAGCAAGAAATTCACGGTGAGCATATTAACAGCTAGCCAGGTGAACCTAGCCAAGCATTTCGCATCTGTTTCTGCCGATAAATTTGCCAAGGTTGCATATCTTACTGGTGCAAAAACAGTATGCCCTTATATAAAAGATGCTTCTGGCTGGCTGGAATGCGAGTTGAGACATGAATATGCAGGCGGAGATCATATGATATTTGTAGGGGAAGTAGTTGGCATGTCATA
>JAYUHP010000036.1:0-6607 GCA_043766875.1 Rickettsiaceae bacterium | reverse complement strand
AAGCAAACAAAAGGTGTTGAGCTTCGTCCACGCATTCATCTTGTTGATGAGAAGGGAGAGACCATAATGCTTTCCAATGGGCTTGAAGCTAGATATTATCTTCCAGTTAATGCTGTATTGAGTATTGAAGAAAGCGCACAGGTTAATGCTGGTGATATTCTGGCAAGAATTCCTCGTGAATCTACAAAAACTAAGGATATTACCGGTGGTCTTCCAAGGGTAACAGAATTAGTTGAAGCTAGAAGACCTAAGGATCATGCGGTTATTGCTGATGTTGAAGGTAGGATAGAATTCGGCAAGGATTATAAGTCTAAGAGAAGACTTGTGCTTCATCCAGTCGATGGTACAGAGCCTATAGAATATATGGTTCCAAAAGGAAAGCATGTGGTAGTTAATGAGGGAAATATCGTTAATAAAGGTGATATGCTTATTGATGGTAGCCCCGTTCTGCAGGATATTCTGAAGGTGCTAGGTGTTGAAGCTCTGGCTCGTTATATGGTGCAAGAGATTCAAGCTGTATACCGCTTACAAGGGGTGAAAATTGATGATAAGCATATAGAAGTGATTATCCGTCAAATGCTCCAGAAAGTGGAAGTAACAAACGCTGGCGATACTACGCTTCTTGTTGGGGAGAAAGTTGACAAGCAAGAATTGCAGGAAATCAATGCAAAAATGTTTGAGCAAGGCTTGAGGCTCGCAGAAGGTTACCCAGTGCTACAAGGTATTACAAAGGCGTCTCTGCAAACCAGATCATTTATTTCTGCAGCTGCCTTCCAGGAAACCACAAGAGTGCTTACTGAAGCTGCTGTAGCTGGTAAAATTGACCGTCTGCATGGACTAAAAGAGAACGTGATAGTTGGTAGATTGATTCCTGCAGGTACTGGTCTTTATATGAGCAGAATGCGTAAAAGAGCTATGCAGCTGGATCAAGATGAACTTGATGCTCAAGCAGCCGGTATGGTTGCTGAAACAACATCTTCTGATAATGGTGCGGAAGCAGCCACGGAGTAGCAAATGCTTATACGTTCGGGAGCAATAGTAGCATTTTTCACTATGCTCTCGCGTATTTTCGGAATGCTGAGGGAGCTGTTTATTGCATCAACCTTTGGTACCGGTCCCATAGCGGACAGTGTCAATGTTGCATTTAAGCTTCCCAATCTATTCAGACGTATCTTTGGGGAAGGGGCTCTGGCCTCAATCTTCGTTCCCATGTTTAGCGAAAAACTTACCTCATCGAAGGAAAATGCTGAGCGTTTCGCTGGCAAAGTATTCTTATTGCTTACTTTAGTACTGATTGCGTTCACTGGATTAATGCAATATTTCATGCCAGAGCTGATGGTTATTTTAGCCCCTGGCTTCGGCGTGGATGGTGCAAAATTTGAACTAACGGTGCTTCTATGTCGTATTACGATGCCATATCTACTGTTCATCTCTCTATCAGCGCTAGTTGGTGGTATGTTAAATTCTGTTGGTAGATTTGCAGCATTTGCTTTTTCTCCAGTTTTGATGAATATGGCGGTAATCTTTGGCACCACATGGATCTCAGAATATATTGACACTGCTCATGCCATAGGATGGTCTGTAGTCTTGGCTGGAGTACTGCAATTAACTTTCATTGCTATTGCAGCTCATAGAGCTTCTTTAGGTCTTAGAGCGCCCCATGTGTCTCCAGATGATAAAGATATAAAAAAGCTTTTGAAGCTTATGATTCCAGCAACAATCAGCTCTGGGGTCACACAGGTGAATATGTTCATATCACAGTCGATTTCTAGCTTTATTCCAGGTGCGGTTTCTATATTATCATACGCAGATCGCCTATATCAGCTGCCAATGTCTGTTATTGGCGTGACATTTGGTACTATATTGCTTCCTACATTGTCCAAACTATATAAGCTTGGCAAGATGGAAGAAGCGGAAAAAACCCAGGAACTCTCTATAAAAATCGGGCTCCTATTGTCTCTTCCATGCTCTGTTGTCCTTATTGTCCTAGCTCATCCCATTATTCAGCTTATCTATGAGCATGGGGCTTTTACTCCTGAAGATACTATAAAGACCGGCAATACTATAGCTGCTTTCTCCATAGGCTTGCCAGCCTTTGTTCTGGGCAAGATATTCACCCCGATTTTTTATGCTAATCTAGATGCAGCAACCCCAATGAGGGTAACGATTTATACTATCATTGCCAACATAATTTTGAACCTGATATTCATGCAGTTTTTTTCCCATGTAGGGATTGCCATTGGCTCCTCTTTGGCTGCATGGTTTAATGTATGGCTATTTATGCGATATGCAAAATCCAATGGATTTTTTCATATTAGACGTGAGCTGCTCGTATATATAGCTAAGTTGCTGCTCAACAGCTTTGTATGTGGGCTTAGCATCTGGTTTATATATCGGTTTTCTGCTTCTAATTTAGGATCCAGTGAAGTTATTTACCAAGCCATAAATGTTTTTGGTTCAATTTTTTTAGGCTTTGCCATATATATAATTTGTTCCTTTCTTACCGGTATTGTGAATAAGGATTTATTCACAAAATTGATAAAAAAAGAGCTTAGCAATGCAAAATAGAGCAAATTATCAAGATCTCCTCAAAACATTAGCTTTGGTAGCTATGCTCATTGATCATGCTGGGTTATATCTCATGCAAGATGATTTGTGGATGAGAGCGGTGGGGCGATTCGCTTTTCCTATTTTTGCATTTTATGCTGGGTATAATTTTCATGGCAGGGTTAAGCATTTGCTATGGATGCTGGGATTTATCATTACCTTGGTAAAATATCCGGCCCCTGATATATTAATCAGCATAACCCTTGGTCAGCTATATTTGTTCTATGCAGGGAAAGCCATATTGCAAGATGAATGGAGAAGCCTCCGATATTTTTTGGCCCTCCTATTGCTTACCCAAATTTCGTACCCTGCGATCGAATATGGAACCCAGGTGATAGCTATAATGCAGGTAGGTTATCTATGTGCTAATGGCAAGAAGGATGAGGGGCATTTATTGCTCGCTGGGCTAGTTTTTGTGATTTTTAATAATAATAATTTTAGCATTCTTAGCATCTATGACCTGTCATATGCACTTTTCTTTATGGCATCTATCCTATTATCTGTCTTTGTTCTAAAATATGCAGATCACAATAGGCCAATCCCTCTCAACCTCAAGCCGATCAGCCGGAATATGATCCATATTTATACTATTACCACATTGGGATATATTTTGGTTGCTGGATTTGCATAATTCCTAAAGATTCCTAAACTATTTCATAACAGAATTTACATATCTTTACCGCAAAAACTAGATCTATTGCATGCGATTTTGACACAGGACGTCTCTATGCAGAAACCAATGTGCAAATGGTCAGAATTTGCCCAATTTAATACTACATATAGTATGTCAACAAATAAATATACAATATATGCATATTTATCTATTGATGAGTTTGCCACTAATCGGTACACTATTACCTGATACGAGCGATAAGCGTCTGCTACATTAAAATCACATAAGGAGTGTTGATGTCTGTTAAGAATAAAGATTTTAAAGTTAAAATTGATGAATCTAGAGACAGTCTGTTAACTATTTTTGGCAAGGCTGTGCTGAAGGATAGATATTTACTTGAGGGAGAGAGTTTTCAAAACTTATTTGCCAGAGTTTCAGAATTTTATGCCGATGATGCAAAGCATGCACAAAGGCTTTACGATTACATAAGCAAAATGTGGTTCATGCCAGCGACTCCCATACTTAGCAATGGTGGAACCAACCGTGGCCTACCCATTTCATGCTTCTTAAACGAGACTGATGATAGCTTAGAAGGCATAGTAGGTCTGTGGACTGAAAATGTTTGGCTGGCAGCTCGTGGTGGCGGTATTGGAAGCTATTGGGGTAATGTGCGTTCTATAAACGAGCGTGTGCGTGGCAATGGTAAAACATCGGGGATCATACCTTTTATAAAGGTTCAAGATTCCATGACTTTAGCTATTTCTCAAGGATCACTAAGACGTGGTAGCGCTGCAGTATATTTGCCGATAGAACATCCTGAGATTGAGGAATTTATCGATATCCGCCGCCCAACAGGTGGTGACGTGAATAGAAAGTCGCTGAATATTCACCATGGTGTTGTTATTTCAGATGATTTTATGCAAGCAGTTGCCTCTAACAATGATTGGGATTTGATTAGCCCATATGATAAGAGTGTTGTTAGCACAGTCAAAGCGCGCGATCTATGGATCAAGTTGCTTACTACTAGAATTGAGACTGGAGAGCCTTATTTGCTATATATTGATGCTGTAAACCGTCAGATTCCGGATCATCACAAAAAGCTCGGGTTGAATGTAAAAATGTCCAACCTATGCAGTGAAATTACACTGGCTACAGGTAAGGACCATCTTGGCAATGAGAGAAGCGCTGTCTGTTGCCTCTCATCAGTCAATTTAGAGAATTTTGAGGAATGGAAGGATAATAAGGAATTCATAACAGATATAATGAGCTTTTTGGATAATGTGCTTGAGGACTTTATTCAGAATGCTCCAGATACTATGTCCAGAGCGAAGTACTCGGCTATGCGGGAACGCAGCATTGGTCTTGGTGTTATGGGGCTTCATTCGTTCTTGCAGGCTAAAGATGTACCTATAGAGTCTGTGATGGCGAAGGTTTGGAATAACAAAATATTCCAGCATATCAGTGCAGCTGTGAGTAAAGCGTCAGTAAAACTTGCTGAGCAAAAAGGTGCTTGTCCAGATGCAGAGGAATGCGGCGTCATGGAAAGATTCACCAACAAAACAGCTATTGCTCCCACTGCGTCAATTTCGATTATAGCTGGGAACTCCTCACCTGGAATTGAGCCATATGCTGCCAATAGCTTTACGCAAAAGACTCTTAGTGGCTCTTTTACTGTTCGTAATAAAAATTTAGAAAGATTACTTGAATCAAAGGGCTTTAATAATGAGCAAGTATGGTCTTCTGTTTCTACTCATGAAGGTTCAGTGCAGCATTTGACATTCCTTAGTGATCATGAAAAAGACGTATTTAAAACAGCATATGAGATTGATCAAAGATGGCTAATTCAGCTTGCTGCAGACCGTACGCCTTATATTACTCAAGCTCAGTCACTAAACGTATTTGTGCCTGGTAATGTGAGCAAAAAATATTTGCATGATATACATTTCATGGCTTGGAGCATGGGTGTGAAAAGCATGTATTATTGTCGCTCCACATCAATCCAAAGAGCTGATAAGGTATCGCATGCAGTAAAACAAACTGAGATGCCAAAGGATGCAGATGCTAAAGAGAAGTATGATGAGTGTTTGGCCTGTCAATAACACAAAGGCCCTAAATTAGCTGTACAAATGTACGTCATCTCGGCGAAGGCCGGAATGACACCGTTCATAACAATAACTGGAGATAAAAAGATGTCACTATTGAATGCAAGTCCTATATATAAGCCATTTTCATATCCTTGGGCATATGAAGCATGGCATCAGCAACAAAGAATCCATTGGCTTCCTGAAGAAGTGCCTTTGGCTGATGATGTGGCTGATTGGAAGAATAATCTTTCTGCCGGTGAGAAGCATCTTTTAACACAAATTTTCAGGTTCTTTACCCAAGCCGATATTGAGGTAAATAACTGCTATATGCGCCATTATTCAAGGGTATTTGCTCCTACAGAAATTCAAATGATGCTAGCTGCTTTTTCCAATATGGAAACAATCCATATTGCTGCTTATTCGCATTTGCTTGATACAATAGGCATGCCTGAGATAGAATATCAATCATTCCTAAAATATAAGGAAATGAAGGATAAATATGATTATATGCAGCGATTTGGCGTAGAAACTAAGGAAGATATAGCGACTACGCTCGCGGTATTTGGCGCATTTACTGAAGGGCTTCAGCTTTTTGCATCATTTGCAATATTGCTTAACTTCCCAAGATTCAATAAAATGAAGGGAATGGGTCAGATTGTTACATGGTCTGTGCGTGATGAAACTCTGCATACTAATTCTATTATTACTTTGTTTAAAACTTTTGTTACTGAGAATCCAGAAGTATGGAATGAAACATTGCGTAGTCGTCTTTATGAGGCTTGTGCAACTATCGTCCATTTTGAGGATGCATTTATTGACCTAGCTTTTGAGGTGGGCGGTATTGAAGGGCTTACAGCTCGCGAAGTGAAGCAATATATACGCTATATCGCAGACAGAAGGCTTATGCAGCTTGGGCTTAAGGAGATTTATCTTGTTGATGATAATCCACTTCCATGGCTAGATGAGATTTTGAATGGTGTGGAACATGCTAATTTCTTTGAACAACGTGCCACAGAATATACAAAAGCAGCAACTACAGGCTCATGGGAAGAAGTGTTCGACGAGACAGACGGTCCAATACACGCCGGGCAGGGAGATTTGTTTAATGCTCCGAAGCAGCGTGCTTAGGTGCGCTTATCGTCAATTACGAGAAACCTGGCTCGGTTTTTCGTAGCTGGTGTATGGTGTTGGAATTAATACCAAATCCCAAATTAAATAATTGTAAGTCTAAAATATGCTAGATTACTTTCTAGAGTAAATATAAAGAGTGTTTTATATTTACTCATAAGAGAGTAGCAACAAT
>JAYUHP010000035.1:0-6640 GCA_043766875.1 Rickettsiaceae bacterium | reverse complement strand
TTGCTTGATCCGGATTCTTTCGAAGAGACAGGGATGTTCGTTGAACATCGCTGCGATAATTTCGGCATGGAAACCTCTAATTTCCCAGGTGATGGCGTTGTAACAGGCAATGGCACGATAAATGGGCGGTTGGTTTTTGTTTATAGCCAGGACTTCACAGTTCTTGGCGGATCTCTTGGCGAGTATCATGCTAAGAAAATATGTAAGTTATTAGACACTGCAATGAGCGTTGGCGCACCTGTCATTGGTATCAATGACTCAGGCGGTGCTAGGATCCAGGAAGGTGTTGACTCATTAAGCGGCTATGGGGAGATTTTTACCCGTAACGTGAGAGCTTCTGGCGTGATCCCACAAATCTCGATGATTATGGGCCCTTGCGCAGGTGGCGCCGTATATTCGCCAGCACTTACCGACTTCATCTTCATGGTGGAAGATACATCTTATATGTTTGTAACCGGGCCTGATGTGGTCCGTACCGTTACGGGCGAAGAAGTAACTCAGGAAAAATTAGGCGGGGCGAGCGTTCATACAAGAAAGAGCGGCGTAGCTGATCTTGCCTTTGCGAATGATATACAAGCGCTTTTAGCCGTAAGAGAATTCATCAATTTTATCCCGCTTTCAAACAAGCATCACCCATCTTCAAGGCCTACCAAGGATCCAGCAGACAGGGTGGATATGTCTCTTGCTACTTTGGTACCAAATACTCCAAATAAGCCTTATGACATGAAAGAGCTCATAGAGCGCATTGTGGATGAGGGCTATTTCTTTGAGATTCAGCCAAATTTTGCAGAAAATATAATCATTGGTTTTGGCTATATGGAAGGCAAGCCAACCGGCTTTGTAGCTAATCAGCCAATGCATTTGGCTGGCTGTTTGGATATCAATGCTTCAAGAAAGGCTGCGAGATTCATACGTTTCTGCGATGCTTTCAATATTCCAATAGTAACTTTTGTTGATGTGCCAGGGTTTTTGCCTGGTACCAATCAGGAATATAACGGCATTATTAAGCATGGTGCGAAGCTTCTATATGCTTATGCAGAAGCAACTGTGCCAAAGATTACAGTGATTACACGTAAAGCCTATGGTGGGGCCTATATTGTGATGAATTCGAAGCATCTAAAGGGTGATGTAAATTACGCTTGGTCTGATGCTGAAATCGCAGTTATGGGAGCGGAAGGAGCTATAGAGATTGTATTTAAAGATTTATCCAACAATCCGGAAGCAAAAGCCCAGAAAATCAAGGAGTATAAAGAAACTGTTACTTCTCCTTTTGTAGCAGCTTCGCGTGGATATTTGGATGATATAATAAAGCCGCAGAATACAAGGTGGCGTATTTGTAAAGCGCTTAGATTCCTCAAAGGAAAAACCGTGGAAACGCCATGGAAGAAACATGATAACTTACCTTTATAGTTAGGATAATGAGTAAACCTTTATTTGAAAAAGTATTAATAGCAAATCGTGGGGAAATAGCTCTAAGGATTATGCGTACCCTTAAGAAAATGGGTATCAAATCCGTTGCGGTTTACTCTGAAGCTGATACGAACTCGCTCCATGTACAAGAGGCTGATGAAGCCCATTATATCGGTAATGCGCCAGCTACAGAGAGCTATTTGTCGATCAAAAATATTATTGGTGCGATCCGTGCTAGCGGTGCCCAAGCTGTCCATCCTGGCTATGGATTCTTGTCCGAAAATGCCTTATTCGCGAATTCCTTGAAAAGAGAAGGGATCACACTGATCGGACCAAGCGCCCATGCTATCCGCATTATGGGTGATAAAATCGAGGCAAAGAAAATCGCGATCGACTCAGGTGTGAGCACTGTTCCAGGCTATATGGGAACTATTGCAAATCCGACTCAAGCCGTGGAAATTGCAGAGGCAATTGGCTTCCCAGTTATAGTAAAAGCCGCAGCAGGTGGTGGCGGACGTGGTATGAGGGTGGTTAAAAGTTCTGCAGAAATGCCAGATGCTTTTGAGTCTGCTAGACGTGAAGCCAGTGTTCACTTCAGCGATAGCAGGGTCTTTATTGAGAAATTCATTGAAAAACCTCGCCATATTGAGATTCAGCTACTCGCTGATCAGCACGGCAATGCAGTATGTTTGGGTGAGAGGGAATGCTCCATTCAAAGGCACCATCAGAAGATCATAGAAGAGGCTCCAAGTCCTTTCATTAGCGAGGCTGTAAGGCGAGAAATGTATGCCCAGGTTACCGCTCTTTCCCATAAGGTTGGCTATTATTCCGTGGGTACTGTTGAGTTCATAGTAGACCAGCAGGCCAATTTCTATTTTATGGAAATGAATACAAGACTACAGGTGGAACATCCTGTAACCGAGCTCATCACGGGTGTTGACCTTGTAGAGGAGATGATCCGCGTTGCAGCAGGTCAAAAATTGTCATTTACTCAAGCAGATGTAAAGCTAGAAGGCTGGGCGATCGAATGCCGAGTTTATGCAGAAGATCCAACCCGTGGCTTCATCCCATCAAGCGGTAGGATTACGGAATATGATGAGCCGCCCAAAGGTCCTAATATCAGGGTTGATAGTGGTGTTGGTCCTGGCGCTGAAGTTAGTATGTTCTATGACCCTATGGTTGCTAAATTATGTACCTATGATATCACTAGGGACAAAGCTGTAGAGCAAATGAGAACCGCTTTAGGTGCATTTGTTATTCGTGGAATCGCCCACAATATCAGTTTCTTAGAAGCAGTTATTACAAATCCGCGCTTCATGGCCGGTGACATGAGCACCAACTTTATCGCCGAGGAATACCCGGAAGGATTTAGCGGTGCCTATTTGACCTTAGAAACTATAGAAGTGTTCTTAGCCGCAGCTGTGAATGTTTTTGTGGCGGAGCAGAAGCGCTCAGCCAGCATTGCCGACCAGATGGTGAATCAGTCAAATAAGATTGGTACGAGATGGGTTGTTCATATTGATGACCAGCTATTTCCTGTGATGATCAAGCCCGTCAGTGATGGTTATAACATTCGCTATACAATGGGCAGGATCTATGTCCGTACCAATTGGAGCCTCGGAAGTAGAATTTTCGGGGGAATAGTCAATGGCCGCAAGATCAATGTAAAGATCGACCAAATCCCAAGTGGCTATAAGCTAAGGCATTCTGGCACTAGCGCCAATGTTTATGTGCGTTCGCCTCGTATTTCCGAGCTTGAAGCTATAATGCCTGTGAAGGAAGTAAAGAACATCGCGCATATTGTTACAGCCCCGCTCACAGGGCAAATTATTGTGGTTAAAGTGCAGGAGGGCGAAGAGGTGAAAGCCGGCCAGGATCTAGTGATTTTGACGGCGATGAAGATGGAGAATATCATCACGGCAAAGTCTGATGCTAAAGTGGCCAAAGTCCTTACCCAAGCTGGCGATCAGGTCAATATGGGGCAGGTGCTGATTGAGTTCGAAGAGGAGTGATCTAACATCCATCAATCTTCTTCTTCATACGCTTCTAAGGACAATATTGCTGACAATTCACATATTTTTTGCTCTAACAATGCCTTGTTGATGAACTTTGTTTCATATTCGGCAATCATGGTAGGCGATGCATGCCTGTTCAATGCGTATTTTACCACCTCATCATCTTTGGTCTTACAAATCAGAATCCTATGCTAGGGTTTTCATGGGGCTTCTTGATGTCCTTATCCAGCACTTCTAAATAGAATTGTAGCTGTCCGAGATGGGATGGATGAAATTCGGTAGATTTGAGCTCGATCGCAACGATACAATTAAGTCCACGGTGAAACATTAGAAGATCTATTTTAAAATCCTTATTACCAACCTGTACTGTATACTCTTCCCCTATAATGCTAAAGTCAGGCCCTAACTCAAATAAAAATTGCTTTAAATGCCTCATCAAAGCATGCCTTAAATCCTTTTCTTGATGGGATTCCGGAAGATTTAGAAACTCAAAAACATAGCTGTCTTTAAATATGCCACTTATATCTGCTGGAAAAACTGTCATCACTGATGACAGTTTTTGATTTGCTAATAATGTGCGTTCATATGCACTGCTATCAATAAGGCGTGCCAGTTCGCGTGCAGAATAATTATTCTTACTACTCGACTCTAAATAATATGCTTTTTCCTCAATAGTTTTGGTTTTGGACAATATGTGTAAATGATTGGTCCAGGATAAAACTGTCAGCAGTGCTGACAGTTTTGTTTCTTCGGCATATGTCTCATAAAATTGTTTCATCCTCCAAATATTCCTTGCTGAAAAGCCTCTGGCTGCTGGATGCTTTGCCATAATATATTCCGAAAGGGCTTTGACAGTATTTTGCCCCCAATTATCACTCTTTGTTTTTTGAGATATGTACTGACCTATATTCCAATATAGGCTGATCAAATTTCTGTTCACCTGCTGATAACAAGCCGCTTGTGCGCTGGTTATCATATTATATATAGCATCGAAATCGCTGTGTTGAAGTTGGTTTTTATTCATAGACATGTCCTTAATTATTTAATAAATAACCACATGCTATATTAAGACTAAATTCTAAGCAAATATTTTGTGCATATAGTCACTTGAGTGGTTAAGATTGAATTAACACTTTCTTTATGCTATGATTCGGCCCTAATAAAAAAGCGGCAACCATGCTAGAAACTATCTTTGCGCAAAGTACAGCACCTGGGAAAGCGGGGGTGGCTATTATGCGCATCTCTGGCCCAAGATCGTTGGAAATAGCTCAAAATCTTACCAAGCGTAAGGTTTTCGAGCCCAATATTTTATATCTTGCTTCATTGCAAACCGAAGGTACTTTAATAGATAAAGCAATGGTCGTATATTTTAAGGCTCCCAACAGCTTTACTGGTGAGGACGTCGTGGAGCTTCACGTCCATGGCAGCATAGCTATTCTGAAGCTTCTAACCCAGGTACTTTTTTCATATGATATCAGGATGGCCCAAGCAGGGGAATTTTCCAAGCGCGCTTTTTTGAACGGCAAGATGGATTTGACAGCTGCCGAAGGCCTGGCTGACATGATCGATGCGGAAACAATATTGCAGCATAATCACGCTATGCGCCATATGAGCGGAGAGTTTGAGGAGCTTTGCAATGAGTGGAGAGCTTCTTTGCTAAGGTGCCTAAGCCTCTTGGAGGCCTATATAGATTTTCCTGATGAAGATATCCCGGATGTGGTATTGGAGGCATCTCAAGCAGTGATTGATGATCTTAAAGCCTCGCTTAAAGTAAAACTCACAGATAACAGAAATGGTGAAAGGCTTAGAAACGGGATCGTGATGGCTGTTCTGGGTGAGCCTAATGTAGGAAAATCCAGCATGATGAATTTCTTGAGTGGTAGGGATGTGTCCATAGTCTCCGACATTGCTGGTACCACGCGTGACGTGATAGAGACGCACCTGGATATTGGTGGCTATCCCATCATTCTGGCTGATACTGCCGGGCTTCGTGAGGAAACTGAAGATGTAATCGAAAAAGAAGGGATGAGTAGGGCGGTAAATGCTGCCAAAAGCGCAGATATCAAGCTTATCATGCTGGATGCAAAAAATTTAAAAAAAATTCCACCTAAGGTCTTAATGATGATAGATGATCAGACTATACTGGTCGTGAATAAGATTGATTTGGAGGATACAGATGTAAAATCGATTGAAGGGCAGGAGCTAGTAAAAATATCTTTGAAAACTAAAAAAGGCTTGGATAGCTTAATTGAAGAGCTCATCCAAAAATCAGCTGCTGTTGCTTCCGTTGGAAGCAGTCCAGCCATTACAAGAGAGCGCCACAGAGCTCACATCACGAAAGCTTTCGATGCTTTGGATATTTGCAACCTCAAAGGCGATTTGGTCTTAGCTGCCGAAGATATACGCATCGCAGCAAGGAACTTAAGTCTGCTAACAGGAAAAATCGAGGTGGAAGAGATTTTGGGCGAAATTTTTAGGAATTTTTGTATTGGGAAGTAGGGTATCTAGATTAATATTACTCATCATAAAAATCTTTGCGATGCTTGATGGCGACAATAATAACGGTATTAGTTTCAGCTTCAATACGATAAACAACTCGGTAATCGCTGATACGTAGTCTTCTGTGGCCTTTAAGGCTATAACGCAGAGGCTTTCCAAAGCTGATTGGGTCTATCATTAAACGCTCTTCAATAGCTCGCTTGATGAGTATTTTAGCGCTGGACGATAAATCTGGAATATGTTTTCGCACCACCTCTTCCGTATAGAGCAGCTGGTATTTTACTTCCATGCTTCCTGATGAGAATAGGTTGAAACGGCTTTTTGATCAAAGCTTTCAGCTAGTTTGGATAGATAGAAATCTTCTCTCATTTCTAATGCCTCAAGCGCCAGTTGCCTTACTAGACCAGCAACTGACTGATTTTCTTGCTGCGCTAAGGTTGTAAGCAGCAATGATGTAGATTCCTCAAAAGTCACATTTATTCTTGGTTTTTTTTTAAACATAAGTTTAGTCAACCTAAATTTGTTATCAAGTGTAGCGTAACAGTTTTACATCACTTTGTCAAGTTCCCCATCGCAATCTTCAAAATATTTAAAATCATGCAAGATCTGGACATTCTCCAGCGGCGTGAACATGATCAAAATGGAGCTTGCCTAATGTAATTTGATTAGTGTCACTATCATAGGTGAATACTAAATGGCAGTCTTGCTCAACTGGA
>JAYUHP010000034.1:0-6661 GCA_043766875.1 Rickettsiaceae bacterium | reverse complement strand
ATTGGTCTTTGTGACTGGTTTATTGCGGATGTGGCGAAATGGTAGACGCACTAGATTTAGGTTCTAGCGCCGCGAGGCGTGGGGGTTCAAGTCCCTCCATCCGCACCACCCTAGGCTAAGCTTCTGGTGGCAAGCCGAAGCTTACTATAGCGCATGAGTGTCTATCGAAGCCTTGGTGTAGATAGACTGACGAGATTTTTAGCTATCCTTAAGCTAAGGTGATATTAAAGTAAAATCAAGAATTTAGAGTACCAGCATGGCAACAAATAAAACAAAAGAAGAAACTTCAAAAAATGAAGGCTTAGAGAGAGAGTTCAAAATCAAAGTTACAGCAAAGGAAATAGCTGCATCTATTGACAAAGAGCTTGGTAATCTTTCGCGTAAATTAAAAGTCCCTGGTTTTAGGCCAGGTAAGGTTCCAGCAACGCTTGTAAAGCAAAGATATGGAGCTTCAGTTCGCTCTGATGTAATCAATGATGAGATTAGAAGAAAGGTTCAGTCTGTTATTACTGATAATAAAATTAGAACTATTTCTGGTCCAAGCATCGAAGATTTAAAGGCTGAGGAAGGAAAAGACCTGGAATTTACTATTAAGATGGAAATATTCCCTGAAATCCCTATGCCTGAGTTTAAAAAAATAAATCTCGAAAAGCCTCAGGTTACAGTTGCTGCTAAGGATGTAGATGATTATCTAAAAAAGCTTGCAAAGGATAATGTGATATTCCCTAAAGCGAGTAAAAGTAAGGCTGAGAAGGGCGATGAGGTGACTATTGATTTCGTGGGAACTGTAGATAGCGTAGCATTCGAAGGCGGCAGCATGAATGGGCATAAATTAGTACTTGGAAGTGGTACATTTATTCCTGGGTTTGAGGATCAATTGATTGGTGCTAAAGCTGATGATGATATAGTTGTAAAGGTTAAGTTTCCTGAGACTTATCATGCAAAAGAATTGGCTGGAAAAAAAGCTGAGTTCAAGACAAAGCTACATGAAGTGCGTAAGCCAGAAATTTCTGAAGTGGATGAAGAATTTGCCAAGCGTTTTGGGCTTGAAAACTTGGAAGCATTCAAGAAAAGAGTACATGATATGCTTTCTACTTCTTTCGATGACGATATCCTAACCATCATGAAGATGCGCTTATTTGACGATCTTGAAGGGTCATTGTCATTCGATGTTCCAGCAACTATGTTTGACCGTGAGTTTGAGATGATCAAATCTCAGGCAGGTAATGCTGCAGAAGAGGAAAAAGACGATAAGAAAGCTGTGAAGAAAAAACCAGATAGTAAAAAAGATGAAGAAACATATCGCCGTATAGCTCTTCGTAGAGTTAGAATAGGCCTATTGCTAGCTGATTACGCTGAGAAAAATAGAATCAAGTTAGAGTCTAGCGATCTGCAAGCTGCTATCATGAAGCAAGCTCGTATGTTCCCAGGCCAAGAAAGAGTGATTTTTGACTATTTCACTAAAAATGAAAAGGCTCTAGAATCTCTAAAAGGGCCGGCTTTGGAAGAAAAAGCCGTGAAGTCCATTCTGGGTAAAGAAGTTACGATAAAGGCTAAGGAATATTCTATAAAAGAAATAGAGAAGATGCTGAAGGAAGAGAACGATAGGGAGATATTGTAAGTAAGCTTGGGTGTGGCATCACTATGGTGTCATCCCTGCGAAAGCCGTGATCCAGCTTATCGTCACCCCGGAAATTGCAACGCAATTATCCGGGGCCCATAACCACTGCCGCTGAGGATTACCTCAAATATTAAGGTTATGGATCCCGGATATTTTTTTTTGAAAAATTCCGGGATTGACGGTATGGTTACTCCTGGATTCTGGCCTACGCCGGAATGACATCGAAATGACATAAAAACCACGCCTACTCTCTAGAAGCCTTATCGATACAGTATTTTATTACTCATTGCGCATGAAACATCCTAAACTATCCACATAAACATCACTATAAGGAAAATAATATGTCTGTTATACCAATGGTCGTTGAGCAAACTAGTCGCGGTGAACGTGCCTATGATATCTATTCGCGTCTTTTGAAAGAGAGGATCATTTTTGTCTGTGGTGAATTTGAAGATAATATGGCTAATTTGATAGTCGCCCAGCTGCTATTTTTAGAGTCAGAAAATCCTGATAAGGAAATATATATGTATGTTAATTCGCCAGGTGGTGTAGTGACCTCAGCTTTGGCCATTTATGATACTATGCAATATATTAAGCCTAAAGTAGCAACTTTATGTATGGGCCAAGCTTGTTCTTGTGGCTCCGTAATACTTGCTGCAGGCGAGCCAGGTATGAGATACGCCCTTCCTTACAGCAAAGTAATGATACATCAACCGTCTGGTGGCTTTAGAGGTCAGGCAACTGATATAGAAATTCATGCCCGCGAAACCATGAAGGTAAGAGAAACCCTATATGATATCTATATCAAACATACTGGTCAAAAAAGAGATGTTGTAGCCAAAGCTTTGGAGCGCGATAATTTCATGAGTCCGGAGGAAGCTAAGAAATTTGGTCTCATAGATGAAGTAATCACGGACCGTGCTGCCCTTGAAAAAAAGTTAAAAAATAAAAAGTAAGTTTTGCATAAATATAAAACTTTGCTAACATATAGCGAAGTAGAGCGTAAGGAGTGAAGATGGGAAGCATTAAAGATACGAGAATATTGAATTGCTCTTTCTGTGGCAAGGGTCAAAGTGAAGTGAAGAAGCTTATAGCAGGTCCCATAGCGAGCCCTACAGCATTTATTTGTAATGAATGTGTTGAGCTTTGTGAAGATATTATTAAGGAAGATTTAAAAGAAGTCAGTAAAGATTCTGAGCCTAATATTCCTACTCCTAAAAGCATCTATGCTATTCTAAATGATTATGTAATAGGCCAGGACCACGCGAAAAAGGTTCTAGCGGTTGCGGTTTACAACCATTATAAGCGTTTAGATCACATTGATAAGGGAGCAAAAGACGTTGAGCTTTCCAAGTCCAATATATTGCTCATCGGCCCTACCGGCTCTGGTAAAACATTATTAGCCCAAACACTGGCTAAGATACTGGATGTTCCATTCACTATGGCAGATGCTACTTCTTTAACGGAAGCTGGATATGTCGGCGAAGATGTTGAAAATATTATATTAAGGCTTCTGCAGGCTGCTGATCATAATATAGAGAAAGCGCAGCGTGGTATTGTCTATATAGATGAGGTGGATAAAATTTCCCGTAAATCCGATAATCCTTCCATTACCAGAGATGTATCTGGCGAAGGTGTTCAGCAGGCGTTGCTCAAGATTATGGAAGGGACTGTAGCTTCAGTGCCTCCGCAAGGTGGTAGAAAGCATCCTCAGCAGGATTTTGTACAGATTGATACAACCAATATCCTATTCATTTGTGGAGGCGCTTTTGTTGGTATCGAGAAGACTATTCAGAGCCGAACAGCCGCAAGTGGAATAGGTTTTGGAGCATCTATAGCATCTAAGGGTGACCTTAAGACTGGCGAGATGCTAAAAAAACTGGAAGCAGAGGATTTAGTAAAATTTGGGCTGATCCCAGAATTCGTTGGCCGTCTGCCTGTTATAGCGACGCTTGATGAGCTTGATCAGAAGGCGCTTATACAGATTCTAACAGAGCCAAAGAATGCACTTACCAAGCAATATACTAAGCTATTTGTGATAGATGATGTAACTCTTGAGTTTGACAAAGATGCTCTGGATATGATTGCCACAAAGGCGCTTGAGCGCAAGACAGGTGCCCGTGGGCTTAGAGCTATTCTTGAGAATATGCTGCTGGATACAATGTTTGATCTGTCTGATCTTAAAGGGAAGAAGGTTCTTATTACAAAAGATGTAGTCGAGGGAAATGCTTCTCCTACAGTTCAGGATATAGTGGTGGCTAAGGCTACGCGTAAGAAAGCCAGTTAAGTCGTCATCCCGGAAATTGCGTAGCAATTATCCGGGATCCACAGCCACCATCGTTGAGTATCGTCTCTAATGCTAAGGTTATGGGTCCCGGATATTTTTCTTTGAAAAATTCCGGGATGACGGTGTTTTATTGTTTCCAACAATCATAAATATGAATCGCAGTCTAATCAAAATTACAGGTGTTGATGCAGCCAAATTCTTGCAGAATTTGGTCACCAATGACGTCTGTTCCGAAAATAAAGTTATATATGCAATGATGCTTTCTCCTCAAGGGAGATTCCTATTTGATATGTTCATAATAAAAACTGATGACAGCTTTTTGTTGGATGTATTTGATGGCACAAAAGAGCTTTTGATGAAAAAACTGGGAATGTATAAAATAAATTTAAAAGTTACAATTGATGGGCTTTGCGAGGAAGATATCTCTTATAAAGACCCACGCTCGGAGCTGCTGGGCCATGGTAGTTCATATCTGGAGGATAAATATGAATATGCCATTCCAGATGGCGGAATAGATCTGCTTTATGATAAAGCAATGCCGCAGGAATACGGGGCGGAAGAGCTGAATGCTATCAGCTATACGAAAGGCTGTTATATAGGGCAGGAGGTTATTTCACGCACGAAATACCAAGGGGAGGTACGCAAAAAAATATATAAGATAACTTCTGATTCTGATTTATCCGATATTCCCCATGGTACTGAAATTACTTCAGATGCTAAGAAGATTGGCATATTTTGCTCAGGCCATAAGACAAATGGAATAGCTCTTATTAGAGAAGAGCTATATAGCCAAAAAGCTATTGCTGACCAGCATGAGATTCAGCTTACAGTACCTATATGGCGAGGTGGTTAACGGCTTTGGCCGCTGCGTTTCCCAGGAGGCCGTGTGGCCTGTGGGGTGCTTGGCCCATCGCTTGATTGATTATTTCCTTCGGGTTTGTCCAGAGCAGATCGTAGGCTTGCAATTTGTCCTTCTATCATTTTTACCATATTTTTTACGCTACTTCCGTTTTGTGGCTCTTGGCTAGGACTTGGGTTTGCAGGTCTAAGTTCTGTGCCAGTTGTTGCGTTGAATGTTAGAGTAACATGTTCTGAGGGCAACTCTCCCACTGTACCAGTCTGTGGGTTGAAGAACAATGTGGGTGGTGGAGGTTCTTGAGATGCAACCGCTGGAGGTTTTCGGACGTGCTCTACTTTATCCCCTGGTTTCGCGAATGGTATTATACCAGATGATGGAGGTGATGATGAGTCTTCTGCCATAATTTATCTTAATTGAGTTATATATAATTCAAAGAATAACATATTATATTAAGATGATATTAAATAATTAATACAACGGTAATGAAATTTATCTAGAATATTGCATCTGAGTTACTAATTGGCCTAATGTGCAATTGAGCTGGCGTTGGAGTGCGTTCTGCTACGTGGAGGAGGAGGGGTTTGTGATGCATTACTTGAACTCCTTGACAAACCAGCCTGTGCTGCAGCTGCCTGCGCAGCTGCTCGTGTATCCGGAGAAGGCTGTTGTGTTTGAGAAGGCACCTCTTGTGACTTAACCTGAGTGCGTTGACGCTCTGGCTCTGTTGGCTCTGGAAGAGGTTGTTCTTCTTCGGGCTTCTTTTTTGTAGCCTTATTCCAAAGAGCTTGTATTCCTTTCCCTATTCCATAGACGATTGCTCCAGCTGCTGCCAGAGCCCCTACAGCAGCTATCGCCATAAAGCTATATGGAGCAGTAGCGATTACTAGCACCGCTACTGCCACGCCCAACGCCGGGCTTTTATACCAAGGAGTTTTGTCACTTGTAGCTTTACTATTGTATCGTGCCTTGCTGGTATCTGGTTGAGAATTTGATATCGGAGACTCTAGTTGATTTTGAGTATCTTCTTCTCCTTGTAGGCTATGGTTAGGTTCCTTATGTGCTTGGCTTGGTACTGTAGGATTTCCTCCTGTTACTGGGCCATCATTTTGCTCGCTTGCTGCCTGCGTGGGAGCATAATCATCCACAGATCGTGGGCTTTCCATGCTTGAATCGCTCACATTTGAAGCAGTCGTGGTGGTTGAAGACGCATCACTGTGGTCCTCCTCTACTTCTGGCTTAGATCCGGATTTCTTTGAAGTTGCTTTATTCCACAGCCAGCGTAGCGGTTTTGTTGCCGTTTTCCACCACGACTCTTTGGGAGGAGGAAAGCTTGCTTGAGATTCATCGTTGTTATCTGATTCTAAACTCATTGTCTACCTCGTTTCCCACGTGCTACTGGCTTTGTTGCTGCTCTTGCAACAAAGCCAGTAGTATGGCTAGGTGTAGAGGCTCCTCTTTGTAGTGTGCTCACCATTCCTGCTGGTCCATTTTGTGAATAGGGTGGTGGCTGAAAGCTATTAGGTTGAGATACTGCATGGTGATGAAATTTCTTGTGTCCTAAATGCGGCTGTTGTTGATAATTTGCTTGTTGCCTAGGTGGAGGTGGGGGTACATGTTGTACAGGGGCTGGTGGAGCAGTCTTGCGACGATTCATCATCGCTTTTACACCACGATATATACCGTAGCCAGCTGCTCCAATCATTTCAACAGCAAGAAGTGGTAGTCCAACTGGAGGAAATGCTATAGCTAATGCTGCAGTTCCTACCAGCACAGCGGCTCCAACTGCAACTCTAAATCTTGACTTGGCTCCAGTAGGCCGCCCCTTGGATTGACTAGCCTGTGGCGGCGCATAATATCCCTGTGGTGGGCCGAACTGCTGTACGTTATTCTGCCC
>JAYUHP010000033.1:0-2506 GCA_043766875.1 Rickettsiaceae bacterium | reverse complement strand
AGTTGTGGATACTTTGTCCAATATATTACTTGTCAGGCTTTTTTCGCGCATTCCTCAAGAGAAAGATATATTGGATATGGCATTTAAGACGGCTGCTAAAGCTGAGAAAAAATTAATGTGGGTGTATTTTTGGATCTGGTTCTTTAATGGATATTCCTTTTTGATCACCATGATTTTCAATTTTTACTACCTGATTAAAGGATATAATGCTGGATTCATTACTGTTGGAGATTTTGCTCTTGTGCTTACAATCTCTATAAGTGCTATAGATGCATTATGGGAATTATCATTTAATCTTACCAGATTATCCAGGGAGTTCGGGAAAATCACTCAGGCACTCAGGGCGGTCCTGGTTGAGCATGAAATAAAGGATTTGCCAGAGGCAAAAATTCTTAAAGTCAAGAAAGGGGAAATCGCCTTTGAGAATGTACAGTTTCAATATAAAGGTATAGCCCCGTTGTTTGAGAAGAAATCTGTTAATATTAGCTCTGGGCAAAAGGTTGGTCTAGTTGGTTATTCAGGCAGTGGCAAGTCTACCTTTGTGAATTTGATTTTGCGTATGTTTGATCTGACATCCGGAAGAATTACAATTGACGGGCAGGACATCAAAGAAGTCACACAAGATTCCTTAAGAGCTTTCATTGGAATGATTCCACAAGATCCTACTTTGTTCCATAGGTCGATCATGGAAAATATTAGATATGGGAAGGTTGATGCTACTGATGAAGAGGTGCTGGAGGCTTCCAAACGAGCTTTCTGTCATGAGTTTATAGATATTTTGCCAGACGGGTATAATTCACTGGTGGGAGAGCGTGGAGTGAAGCTTTCTGGTGGGCAAAGGCAGAGGATTGCGATTGCCAGGGCTATGCTGAAAAATGCTCCGATCCTAATGTTGGATGAGGCTACATCTCAGCTGGATTCAGTTACAGAAGGAGAAATTCAGGAGTCCATATGGCAGCTTATGCAAGGTAAAACCACTCTTATTATAGCCCACAGGCTTTCCACGCTTTTGCATATGAACCGCATATTAGTATTTGATCGTGGGAAGATCGTCGAAGATGGAACTCACGATGAACTGCTTGCTGCCAAAAATGGCATGTACAAAACTCTCTGGGATGCTCAGGTTGGTGGGTTCTTGCCGGATACAAAGGTCCGAAATTAAATTGATACTTGGTATGTGAAGAGGGTAGTCGTCATTGCGAGAAATCGTGCAGAGCATCTGCGGCGCACGGTCTTTGACGCAACCCAGTCATATATTTGTTGCATAGCAACACTCAATTAAATTTAGAATTGCTTCGCAATAGTTATTTTGCTGGATTGCTTCGCGATCTACACGAAGCAAATGCTTCGAGCAGAACGCTCGCAACGACGGGTGAAATACTTGAGCAAATCTGGGGCGGTGTTAATCTTGACTTCATCACATAATTATTATATCCTACAGTTAAAGTATTAGGTGATAGGTTATGGTTTATAAAGTATTAGGTGATAGCTTACAGATTATAAAACAAAAGAAAATGTTGCTGGACAAGCATAGGCCTTTTCCTGAGTCTATTACTAACAACCTTATGGGGTGGTTTAAAGTTGAGCTAGCATATTCCAGCAATGCAATTGAGGGCAATACTCTTTCAAGACTTGAGACTGCGGTGGTCATTGAAAAGGGTATGACTATAGGCGGAAAGCTTCTTAGGGAGCATTTGGAAGCCACAAATCACGGGCAAGCATTTGATTTCATTCTATCTCTTGTAGGCCGCAGAGAAATTGCTGAAGCTGATATACTGGAGATACATAGGATTGTGCTTTCTTCAATAGATACGGAATATGCCGGAAGATACCGTGACACTAGGGTAAGAATCGCCGGCTCAGATGTTGTATTCCCAAATCACGTGAAAATCCCTGAGCTAATGGGTAAATTTGTAGAAGATATTAATGCTGAGTTAGGTCCGATTCAGAAAGCATTAAATGCCCATTATGAGCTCGTGACTATTCACCCATTCGTAGATGGCAATGGCAGGACCGCTAGGCTCTTGATGAATTTGATATTGATGCAGCATGGGTATCCGCCAGCCATTATTAAGCCTCGGTATAGGCTGAAATATCTAAAAGCTCTAGAGCAAGCACAGCTTGGTGGGTCAAAAGATCAATATACAGAATTCATGCTAAAATCTATTGATAAATCGATGGATATCTACATTAATTCTGTAGAAAATAAGGAGTTGCCTGTAAGTACTCCTCGTAGGAATCTGCTAAGGATTGGAGAGCTGGCAATGGGTGCCAAAGAAACAATTGCTACGATAAGACACTGGATTAAGATTGGGCTTTTGGAAGTATCGGATACTTCGGAATCAGGCTATCAGCTTTTCGACAAAAGAGAGATAGAAAAATGTGCGCGCATCCGTGAGCTACAGCGTGAGAGATTAACGCTTCAAGAGATTGTTGATAAAGTTGTTATTAGCAGCATGAGTGATATGGATCAAGAACATCTCAATGAGTGATACGATAAGCGAAT
>JAYUHP010000032.1:0-17694 GCA_043766875.1 Rickettsiaceae bacterium | reverse complement strand
AAAATTGCAAAGCTTTTCCCTATTTCTTCGGATTTATAAGATACGCTTTCCTCAGCCATAATGAGGCTAGCTTTGATCTGTGCCTTGGCCCTAATAAGCTCTTCTTCCGCTATGCTAGAAATTATCTTTTTTATCTCCTCCACAAGCAAATCTGCAACTTGTGTTACATTATCGTGGCTAGTGCCTGCATAAAGACTAAAGAGCCCAGTATCGTTATAGCTGCTGTTATATGCTCCAACGGAGTATGACAGACCTAGATCCTCACGGATGCGCTGGAAAAGCCTTGAAGACATCCCACCACCAAGAATTAGCGACATAATCTGTGCATGATAGAATTTCTCCTTTGCTGTCTGAGGAACACTTTCATATGCCATTACTATCGTGCTATGCTCCAAATGTGGCTTCGAAATGATGGAATTTCCGCTGGTATATTTGGCAGGAAGATTTAACATATTCCGCTTAGGCTTCGCTTCGAATAAGTCTTTAGCCATTTCAACTATTTCGCTATGCTCGACATCCCCTGCAACTGATAGAAATAGATTTTCACTATAGTAATGAGAATCTACATATTTCCTAAAATCTTTCGCTTTAAATTTTGCAATATTTTCTGCTGTTCCCAAAATGGAGCGGCCAAATGGTTGGTCGTTAAAAGCCATCTCATATAATTTCTCGTAAGCCAGAGAATCCGGGCTATCTATCGTCTGGGCTATTTCCTGACATATTACTTCATATTCCTTCTTTATATCTTCTTCTGCGTAAACAGAATTTTGTATGATATCAGCAAGAATATCCATTGCAGTTTCTGTATTTTCAGACAGTACCTTGGCGTAATATACAGTATGTTCCTTAGAGGTATAGGCATTAAACATTCCACCAATATGGTCGAATTCCTCTGCGATTTGGCGCGCTGTTCTATTTTTTGTACCCTTAAAAGCCATATGCTCTAAGAAATGTGAGATACCATTTTCTTTCTCTGTTTCAAACCTACTGCCCACACAGGTAATAAGATTGATTGCAACGGATTTCACATCCGCCATTTTATAGGTGATGACATGCATGCCAGAATCTAGTTTAGTTACATTGAGCTTCATAATTACTTCTTAATTTTATTTAATAGTGATAATAATTTTTTACCGACGATCTTGATATCATAGTCTTTTTGCACGCGAATGGAAGCTTGATTTGCCAAGCTTTTTGCCAAAATTTCATCATCCAGCAATTTTTTTATAGCCTCAGCCATTTGCAGCTGTGATCCTATGTCTACAAGCAGAGCATCAGAATTGTGTGTTAGGATGTCCAATGGTCCTTCCGTTTTGGTTGAAACTATAGGCATTTTATATGCCATTGCTTCAAGCAATATTATCCCAAATGGCTCATTATGGGACGGAAGACAAAAGATATCGAGTCTTTCAAAAAATTGTTCCTTATCCCGCACCCATCCCGTAAATTCGACATAATGTTCCAGCCCCAGCGTTTTTGACAAAAGCCTATATGCAGCTTCTTCGTCTCCGCCTCCTCCTATAATAACCTTAAACTGTAGCCCTTCCTTTGCAAGGATTGCTATGCTTTCCAAAAGAGTATCTATGCCTTTTTTAGGCACAAATCTTGCCATGGTGCCAATAACGGGCAATGAAGTTTCTTCCTTTTCTTTCCTGCTGAAAATGGAAGTATCTACAGTATTTGGTATCATTACAAGACGTGCCTGATCGATACCTTCTTGCATAGCCTTTTTCTTCATCGCGCTGGTCAGCACGATTATATAATCGCACTTATCGACCCATTTCAATTTACCGCTATGAGTTATCCCAATCATTGGGGTTTTATCCTTGGCGTAATAGGCAAATTTGGTTGCTCTGCCACCATGAGCGATGATTACGTCCGGCTGCTCCTTCTTCAAAATAGACTTTAGCCTAAGTATAGAAAGCCAGTCCCAAGATCCCATGTTTAAAAGCGTATAATCCCGCTTTATAAGATCATTGATCTCAGCTCCAATGCTTGTGATATTGACAACTTCAAGCTTTTCCTGCTTTAGCATTTTATCATAGTCCAGAAAGGATTGCTGCACCCCTCCTAAATCTCTGCTAAGCATAATGTTTATAATTTTCATCTTTCCTCCTTATACCGAGTCTCAAATTAATTCTACGTTTGGGACTCGGTATTAATAATTTCTAAAATCAAGTTGCACAACGCCCATACTATAGCGGGCTTTTATTCTCATTAAGGGGTTGTGGGCAAAATATTTTATATTTTTGAATATTTTTCCCTAATTTTATTTAAAACCCTTTAAAATCAAGCTTTTAGTTCGTGGTATTTTTACAATGCCAAAAGCAAACATTGCGGTCGCGCGCGCGACATCCCTCATTGTCCTCACTAGGTGCGAAGACCCGGGGCCTATAACCACGACAGTTGAGTATAATCTCCAATGCTAAGGTTATGGGTCCCGGATATTTTTCTTCAAAAAATTCCGGGATGACGGTAATTAGGAGCATTATACCACCTCAAAAAATCTCATTAAGGGATTACAAGAATTTTTTTAGTCGTTGTATGAAAGCAACTCTATCCCGTACTGCCAGAATTGGCAATATACGCACTTAATGGAATGACATCTATTTTCTCATTTAATGGATAGGTTTTATCCCCATTTGTTATGACAATTAATTTTTTCAAGTTAAGATCCTCCATGGCTATGTTCATAGATGGTGTTATTTTACTTACGTCGCCATATTTAAATTCAAAACCTAGGCGATCAGACCCATTCAGGACAAATAAATCAAGCTCTGCTCCATCCTGTGTTCGCCAAAAGTAACAATGCTCAAACCGATGAAGCCGTATTATTGTCTCCAAGGCAAATCCTTCCCAGGTAGCTCCAACTTTTGGATGTGTTTTCATTTGTTCTTCAGATATCCCCAAAAGGCTATGAAGAATGCCTGTGTCACGAATATAAATCTTGGGGTTTTTAATTTGTCTCTTTTTCAAATTCTCATGCCATGGAGACAATTGGCGAATCATAAAAGCAGACTCAAGTATGTGAAGATATTTCCTAACGGTCGTATCTGAGACATTAAGGGATCTGCCAAGTTCTGAAAAATTAACAATATTTCCATGATAATGTGCTGCCATAAGCCAAACTTTACGCATAGCATCTGGAGGGAGGCTGAAGCCCATAGCTGCAACATCTTTTTCTAAAAATGTAGAGATATATTGTTTAAGCCAAATAGTTGCGGCTTTTGTTGAGGTAGCTAAGTAGGACCTTGGAAATCCCCCTCGATAAAAAACCTTATCATCTATAGGAACTTCTGGAGCGCAGAATGGTGTCATCTCGATGAATCCAATTCTTCCAGCCAAGCTCTCAGAACCATATCTAATAAGATCTGGGGAAGAGCTGCCCAATATTAGAAGCTTCAGTGATGGGTTTGAATCTACAAGAGATCTTAGATAGGGGAATAAGTTAGGAGATCTTTGTATTTCATCAATTAGAATGAGTCCCTCAAGATTTTTAAGAGTAGTTTTTGGAGATTGTAGCAATTCATAATCTTCAGGGTCTTCAAGGTCAAAATGGTGAAATCTACCATAATGTTCCTTTGCAAAATCTAAGGCCAAAGTAGTCTTGCCACATTGCCTAGGCCCTATAAGACTGACTATTGGGAATATATTCAAATAATCCAATAGCATAGTTTGATAATGTTCTCTTTGAATCATAAACACCCTGTAAATTCCAACTCTAACTTTGATTTTACAGGGTGTTATTACAAATGTAAAACATTTTTTTACATGAATGATCTAAAAAACACCCTGTAAATTCCAACTCTAACTTTGAAATTACAGGGTGTTTTGTTGTAATTCCCATGTCATAGAAGTATTACAAAGAATGGATCCCGGCCTTCGCCGTGATGACACGGAAATTCCATGGTGACTGATATAACTACCCATCCACATTTCAACAATCCTATCCTATATACTCATAAGACTTTCAGAGGAAATCTGTCAAGCCTCAAAAAATATTTTATTTTTTTCACTTTACCACTTAATGAGATTGTGAATTGTGGTATAGTCCATACTCATTTCAAATAAACTTGCTGCGTTGTTGCTCGTCGACTCACCTAGTAAGTCTAGGCATCGCTTCCCAAGCTCGTAGCATCAAATTCATTTGAGATGAGTATATGTTAGTATATAACATGGGATTGTGTTTTAAAGGATTACTTAATATGAAATTAATATTTATAGGCAGCGGATATGTGGGGCTTGTATCTGGCGTGATGTTTGCATCAATAGGGCATGATGTTTGCTGCATCGATAATGATAAGAGCAAAATAGATAGTCTAAAGTCTGGCAAAGTGCCTATCTATGAACCAGGATTGGAAGAGTATTTATCCAAGGCAGTATCGGATAAAAAACTCACTTTTGCATATGATTATTCTGGAGTTGGCTATGTTCCAGATGCCGTATTTATAACGGTCGGAACGCCCCAGCTTGAAACTGGTGAGGCGAATCTTTCATATGTAAAAGAAGCGGTTTTAGAGGCTGCTCGCAATACTGCGCCTGAAACTATTATCGTGGTCAAATCTACTGTGCCTCCAGGGACCTCTGATATGCTGGTAGAAATGCTAAGAGAGCAAGGCTTTGCTCATAAGATTGCTTCTAATCCAGAATTTCTGAAAGAGGGAGCTGCAATAAAGGATTTCATGGAGCCTGACAGGATAGTAATTGGGGTCGAACATGCAAAAGCGAAGATGGAAAAAATTTACTCATATTTCCATGATAATGGATATAAGATTTTATTTACGGACAGCATTACCGCAGAGATGATCAAATATGCATCCAATTCGTTTTTGGCAACTAAAATAGCTTTTATAAATGAGATGGCTAATTTATGTGAGAAGACTGGCGCTGATGTGGATTTGCTAGCAGAAGGTATGGGGTTGGACAGACGCATTGGGAGGGGGTTTTTGAAAACCGGTCCAGGGTTCGGAGGTTCGTGTTTTCCTAAGGATATTCTGGCTTTAGAATATTTGGCCTCCCATCATGCTCAGCCATGTTACGTCCTTAGTGCGGTGATTGAGTCAAACCAGAAGCGAAAGCATGACATGGTATCCAAGATCTCTAAAGCTTTAGGTGGTGTTAGCGGTAAAAATATAGCAGTGCTAGGACTTACTTTTAAAGCAGGCACGGATGATGTTAGAAGCAGCCCGGCAATGGATATAGCCAAGCTTTTGGCAGAAGAAGGTGCAATAATTTTGGCATATGATCCTGCTGGAGCAGAAAATGCGAAAGAGCAGTTAGATATTGGCTTTGCGGATAGCTGTTTAGATGCGTCTAAGGATGCTTCAGCTATTGTTATTCTGACCGAATGGCAGGAGTTTAAGGATTTGGATTATGCTCTAATGGGCGCGCAAATGAAGGAAAAAATCATCTTTGATTATCGGAATATTTTGGATGCAAAAGCTTGCAGGGGCGCGGGGTTTAAGCTGTACCAGCTTGGTAAACGCAATGCATAAGTTCGTAGAAAAAAAATTACTTCGGCATTCTGCTAGGGAGCTATTAGATCTGGTTTTGGATATTGAAAAATATCCAGAATTTTTGCCATGGGTTAGTGATACGAAAATTATATCAAGAGGTGATGGCGAGCTAGTGGCTGATATGACTGCGGATTTTAAGGCAATAAGACAGAGCTATCGCTCTAAGGTAAAATATGGATTTGATGGAGAGACGGCCTTTGTTGAAGTGGATGCCACAAATGGTCCATTTAAGCATCTGCATAATTTATGGCACTTTACTGTCGCAGAAGAAGGCACTATTGTAGAATTTAGGGTAGATTTTGAATTTAAATCTAAGCTGTTGGGTAGCGTAGCCAGTCCGCTATTTAGCGCCATTGCGCAGAAAATGATATTGGCATTCGAAAAACGAGCTAAGGAGCTATACCAAATTCCAAATTAATTCTACGTTATAAAGGAGTATAAATGGCAGAAGCAAAAAATAATAAGTTCCCTAAGGAAAAAATGTATGAAGGTAGTGATAAGATTTTTTATTATGCTGAAGAGGAATTCGCTCTGACAGAGTTCTTTAAGGATACCGTAAAGCTTGCAGATGGAACTCTTACAGAGGCTTCAGGGAAAGGAGTTTTGAGGAATTCAATTTCAGCCTTTCTGCTGGAAAAGTTAGACATGGCAGGGATTGATAATCATCTGATAGAAAAGCTAAATATGCGTGAACAGATGATCCAGATGGTGGATGTGGTGCCTGTGGAGGTCTCTGTGTCTTATCTTGCATGTGGTCGATATATTACGGAATTTGGCATGGAAGAGGGTTATGTTTTTGACAGGCCAATGGTGGATTTTCATTTTAAGACAACGGATAAGATGCGACCCGTTATAAATGAAAGGCAGATGATGGATTTATGTGTGATGACGAAGCAAGAGGTGAGAGATTTGGAGAAGATTACACTTCGGGCAGCGGATTTTCTGGCTGGATTTTTTGCAGCGAGTGGGATCAGATTGGTGGAAGCAAAATTCGAATGTGGAAAGGTTTTTACTGGCGAGGAGTTTATCATGATGATAGCGGATGAAGTTTCTCCGGATAGCTGCCGCTTGTGGGATTTAAGCACTAATGACAAACTGGATTTCGAGCATATCGCAAGCAATCCTGATGATGCTATAAAGATTTACAAAGAAGTTGCAAGAAGGATAGGCCTAGGAAATGCTTAAAAGTCTCATGCTTGACATTGTGGAAGTGACAAAGGCAGCTGCCATCGCAGCTCATGGCTTAGTGGGATTGGGTGACGAGAAAGCGGCAGATCAAGCTGCTGTTAATGCTATGCGTTCTGTTCTTGCTAGGCTTCCTATTAGCGGCACAGTGGTAATAGGCGAAGGAGAAAGAGACAAAGCGCCTATGCTTTATATCGGCGAGGAATTGGGAGCTGGTGGGCATAAGATTGATATAGCAGTGGATCCACTTGAGGGCACAGCAATTGTGGCAAATAATGGAGATAATGCTATGTCTGTTATCGCAGTTGCAAGTAGTGGCAGCTTGCTCCATGCGCCGGATGTATATATGGATAAGATAGCTATCGGCTTTGAGTTTCAAGAGCGTATCATTGATCTGGATAATAGTCCGATTGCGAATCTTAAGAATATAGCGTCTGCTAGTGGATGCGGGGTAGATGAGCTTGTAGCGATAATTTTGGATAGGCCGAGACATGAGGAGCTGATTGCTAAGGTTAGAGAAGCAGGAGCCAGGGTGAAATTGATTGGTGACGGGGATGTTGCAGCTGTAATTGCTACCAGCCTTGGTGAGGCGGATGTTTATATGGGAATTGGTGGAGCGCCGGAAGGCGTGTTGGCAGCTACTGCCCTTAAGACACTTGGTGGCCAGATGTGCACAAGGCTTCTTGTTAAAAGTGAAGATGAGCAAAAGAGAGCCGAGAAGGCTGGTATATCAGATTTTACAAGGCAATATACAGTAGAAGATATGGCAAGAGGTGATGTAATTTTCGCAGCTACCGGAGTGACGAGTGGTTGGTTATTGCAAGGCGTAGAATATGATCAGGAAAGGCCATGCACAGAAACTTTGGTAATGTACTCCGGGGATGGGTTGGTTAGAAAAATTAGTGATGTATAGGTCAGTAAAAAATAAAACATGGAGAATAAAAGAGGTTGCCCCAAGCGAGGTGAGCCGTTTTATGCAGAAATTTGCTATTAGTGAGATAGAGGCAAGGCTATTGCTGCTCCGCGAGGTAAAGGAAGAAATGATAGAGCATTTCTTAGACCCAAAGCTGCGTAATCTAATGCCAGACCCGTACCATTTGCTGGATATGGATAAAGCGGTAGATCGGGCTGTAGATGCTATAGGCAAAGGTGAAGCTATTTGCATATTTGGAGATTATGACGTAGATGGAGCTACCTCTTCGGCTTTGCTTCGGAGGATGTTTAATGCACTCAGCGCTGATGTTCAGGTATATATTCCAGATAGGATGAAGGAAGGATATGGCCCAACTTCAGGAGCAATGGATAGGATAAAGCAAGATGGCAGCAAGCTCGTTATAACAGTTGATTGCGGTGCTATGGCGTTTGAGGCGATAGATCATGCAGTAGATATTGGGCTTGATGTTATAGTGATTGACCACCATATCGGCGCAGAAAAACTGCCAAAAGCCGTTGCAGTAATTAATCCTAATAGGCTGGATGAGCAAACTAGCTATAAATATTTAGCTGCCGTTGGGGTGTCATTTTTATTTGCGATAGGGCTGGTGGCACGGCTTCGTGAGAAGGGTTTCTTTAAAAATAGAGAGGAGCCAAATCTGATGGAGTATCTGGATCTTGTAGCCCTGGGTACCGTATGTGACGTAATGCCTCTTATTGGGCTTAATAGGGCTTTTGTAAAGCAGGGCTTAAAAATTCTTGCTCAGAGGAAGAATATCGGGCTTAAAACTCTCGCTGATATTGCATGTTTAGATTCACTGCCAACAACTTATCATTTGGGTTTTTTGCTTGGACCGCGTATCAATGCTGGTGGAAGAGTTGGAGAATCCCATTTGGGCAGCTTGTTGCTTTCGACTAATTGCGAGATAGAGGCTTTGGAGATAGCTAAAAAGCTCGAGGATTTTAATCTTCAGCGCCGCGCTATTGAGGCTGAAATTGTGGAAGAGGCAATTCAGCTGGCGGAAGCGCAGGCTGAGAATAATTTTATCATGATTTCCGGCTATTGGCATCCAGGGGTTATAGGGATTGTCGCGGGGAAGCTGAAGGAGATACATCAAAGACCAGTAGCTGTGGTATCTATGATAAATGGGGTTGGCAAGGCTTCCTGCAGATCCATCAATGGGATTGATTTTGGAAGCAAGCTTGCTGAAGCTAAGCTCAAAGGCTTGATAGAAGTAGGTGGTGGCCACGCTATGGCTGCAGGCTTTACGGTGAGTGAAGATAGGCTAGAGAAGCTAAAAGAGTTTTTGGAAGAGGAATTTGGGAAATACAGGGAAGTAATAGAGGATAATAGAACACTGCAATATGATCTGGAATTAACATCGGATGGGGTCTCCATTGGGCTTCATGATCAGATAGATTCTCTTGCTCCCTTTGGAAACGGTAACCCAGAGCCGACAGTGAAGGTTGATGGGCTATTTGTTCTTAAGGCCTATATAGTTGGGGAAAAACACATAAGCTGCCTGCTTGCTAGCGACAGAAGCTCATATCAAAGCAAGGCTATCAGAGCTATTGCCTTCAATGCGGTAGGCACAGCCGTTGGAGATGCTTTGCTCTCTCCTACCCCAAAACTCCTATCAGTCATAGGCTATCTCAAAATCCAGCACCGCAACGGCGACACTTACCCACAGTTAGTTATCAATGATTTGCTATATCAAGTCCCAAATTAATTCTACGTTGTCGCTACATTTTTTTCACGTAACCACTTAATGAGATTTTTTAGCATGTTATGATGCTTACCCATAAAGCTGTTTTACAAGTTTATAAATTTTTTTGGTAATTTCTAGCCACAATCTCTTGTCATTAATGCTATTATAATGCTTTAATGAATAAATTGGCATGATAAATGCTTGAATAGGTATTTATGTAAAGATATTAACGAATTCGTAATGAAGTATGACCTCGCAAAGATTACAGTTCGGAATGAAGCAGTCAATGAATTTGACGATGGGACTGCGTCAGAGCATTAATCTATTGCAGATGTCAACTGCGGAGCTATCTGAGTACCTGAATCTTGAGCTTGATAAAAATCCATTTCTGCAGCCAAGCGAGCATGAATCAAATGCTGAAGATAATAGGGAAGGCTATGATTACTTGAGGGTCACCGAGGAGAGCGAGAATTATGATCCTCTCCTTGGGGTAAGCGATAATAAATCTCTGCTGGAATATGTGCTTGAGCAAATAGGCTCTGTGATTTGCGATCCAGTAGAACGCTTGATAGCTATTTATTTGACTAATTTGCTTCAGGATACTGGCTATATTGAGCTTGATCTTAGTGTTGCGAAGTCTAGCTTGAAGTGCGATGAGGAAAAAATCCTCTCGATTTTATACAGGCTGCAAGGCATAGAGCCAACAGGGATATTCGCAAGGAATCTACAGGAATGCCTGACGCTGCAGCTGAAGGAAAGGAATCTATATGACAAGATTTTTGAAATAGTAGTTTCGAACCTGCCAATGATTGCAAACCATGATTTCGAGAAGCTTTCTAAGCTCTGCAAGATAGATCTACAGAAACTCATGTCATATGTGAAACATCTAAAATCCCTTAATCCGAAGCCTTTGGCAGGCTTTGGTCGGGGGTTTGTGACTTCTATAATCCCGGATGTAATACTTTCCATAGATGATGAAAATAATATCCGCCTAAGGCTTAACAATAGCGCTTTACCACAATTACAGGTGAGCAAAGAATATTACACCCAAGTCAAAAGCAATATTGCAACTGCGAATGATAAGGAGTTTGTGGCGCAGGAATATTACGGTGCAAGCAATATAATGAGGGCTATTTCTCAGCGCTCTAAGACCATACTGGCTGTGGCATCTGCCATCGCAGAAAAACAAAGGGATTTTTTCCTGAAAGGTGTGATGTATTTAAAGCCTATGACACTCAGCGATATAGCTGCAGATTGTGCACTGAATGAAAGTACCATCAGCAGGGCTACAAGCATTAAATATATTGAAACTCCGAGTGGAATATTTGAGATGAAATTCTTTTTCTCATCCCATGTAGCCGGCAAGAATAGCGATATCCAAATTTCCAGCACCAAGGTAAAGGAAATTATCAAAAGCATTATAGAGTCAGAAGAGAATGACGATATATTTTCAGATGATGAGATAGTGGCAGAACTTGCCAAGTTCAATGTTAATATAGCCAGGAGAACCGTAGCCAAATATCGCGAATCTTTAGGCATTGCAACTTCCAGCATGCGTAAGAGAATGGTTCGGGGAAGAGTGGCTTAATACCTAATACCAATCAATTCTACGTTGTCGCTGCGGAGCTCACCTATTAAAATAGGAATCGCTTCTAGCTCCTAGTATTTAATTGATATTGCTTTGCCATCGGTCAGATCTAATAGGTCCTTCCCTTTAAGGCTAAAAACTGCATTCGGCCTGCCTGCAGCGGCCCAAAGTTCAACAACCTTGCAGCTTGCACCTTTTTTTGACAATGCATCCTGTACGCTTTGTGCAGCTTTGCTTAAAATATTATCCATGATATTCCCTTGAGTGAGGTTAAATTAAAATAGCAATGAGTATAGTAAATAAAAAAAATATTTTATAATAAAAACTGGATCCCTGCCCGTGCGGGGATTGCATCATTTAGGGGAATTACCTTATCAATATAATATCTGCGCCTTTAAGATCTAAATCAGCCCAAACTTTATCTGCAGTATAAATAGGAAGTTCCATTTTGATGCCCAAAGCTATACAAGCTCTATCTCCAATAGACAAGCCTTTATGTTTAGTGGAGTTTTTTAAAAATGCAATATCAAAAGATTGCTGTGTGTCCAGTGGTACAATAACATCGATGTAAGGCTCTATGTTGTTTTTACATTCTTCATATGACATACCTAAATCTACTAAAATTCCAGCAGCTTCTGATACATTGATAGCGGACATGACTATTCTGCCCAAGAGTGATTCAACAACGTCAGCTCCAGTTTCATTTTTTATTAGAGCTATTAATGCAGAAGCATCCAAGACAACCTTATTCATTTTGAGCCTCAAGCCTTCGCTCGAGAATTAATTTATCCACTAAACTATCATTTGTATTATGATACTTATTAATTAATTTACGGGTATTCGCGAGAGTGGCGCTTAGCGGTGAGATAGTCACTAGATTATCCTTGACGCTAAAAACAACTTCTGCTCCGTCTTTAAGATTAAAATATTTACGATAAATAGATGGTATAGAAATTTTCCCACCTTTTGTAATCTTGGCTTTGGCTAACATTATCTACCTCTATAAGAACAATCACTATGCCTGCAGTGTACAGTATTATATATAAAAACGCAATATAATTATATAGTGACTATATAATTATTAGACACTAAACTATAATTAGTAGCTATTATTAGTTCTTAGCTAAAACTATGGAGATATTTGCTGGGAAGGAGTTATTCTATTATCATGGAATTTTCGAAAGCCTCATAGAAGTATTATAAAAACTGGATCCCCGCCTGCGCTGGGATGACATCACTTGCCGGGATGACGAGGTTTCAACAAAGAAATCAGCACCCCGCTTGCCATGAGAAATGCGCCAAGCCATATGAGGCTCATCCATGGCCTTACATAGATATTAGCATGGACTGTGTTATTGCCTCCTATGCTGCCTAGCACCGCATATAGGTCCTTGGAGAAGAAGCTATATATATCGCTTTCGGCGGAGATTAGATCTTCCACCTTATATAGCCTGTTTTCGGGCTTTAAAATTACTGTTTCGTTGTTTTCCTCTACCCAGAATTCGGCTATTTGCCTGTAGTAATTTGGGCCTTCAGCATAGCGTATGTTTTTTAAGGTTATGGTTAAACCATTAAGCGATAGCTTATCGTTTATTGAACCCGTGAATTCTGCATCTATTTTCATATAGCTATTGAGCACTATTCCGACTACAAGAACCAAAGCGCCGATATGGCTGATTATCATCGCAGTTTTTTTCTTGTTGCCTATAAAAATAACGAAGGTAGATAGGGCTACAATCAGCAAACAAATCGGCAGAAATAGGCGGTAGAAATATCCATTATCTATGGTAATATTTGAATGCATGGATAGCTGATATATGAATGGGAATATGGTGCCAATTAGGACTGAAAGAGCTGCTAAATATAGCAAAATACTACCCCAAGATATGTATTTCTCATTAGCATTCATGCTTTGTGGGAATGATGTAATCTTATTGATTCTGGTAGCATATATTATGAATACCAGTAAAACCAATATTGCAAAAAGCGAGATAATATAGATTCCGCCATCTATACTTGCGGCAAAAGCATGGACGGAAGCTAGGCTTCCTGACCTGACTAGCATCATGCCAAATATGATCAGGATGAAGTTAATAAGTCCTAAAAAAATAGTAGTTTTTAAACGATTCCCATTACCTATTGATATTATGAGATTATGATGCATTGCTATGCCAATCAGCCACGGCCATAGAGAGATATTTTCCACCGGGTCAAAGAACCAATATCCACCCCAGCCCAGCTCCCTATAGGCCCACCAGCTTCCGAGCGCTATGCCTGAAGTTAAGGCGCATAGGCCTATTTTAGAAAATAACAAACATGTTTGGAGACTGCCTGCTTCTACCTTAGCGCGGATCAGCATTGATAAGCAGTAAGCGAATGGTACGCTATAGCTTACATAGCCCAAATATAGCATGGGAGGGTGTATAGAAATCGCAATATCCTGCAGCATTGGGTTTAGCCCAAGACCTTCTTTTGGGATATGACTTACGAGTACGAATGGATTGGCAGTGAAATAGATGATAAGCATCATAACAATTAGAAAGAAACCGAAGATTCTTGCAGTGATAGCAACTACAGTATTGTCATATTCCCTTATTACTGATGCTAGGGAAACAAGAGAAAATAAGCATGTCCAGAATAGCAGGGAGGAATTATGACTAGCCCAAAGCCCCGCAATTTTATAGACTAGAGGCTGATTTTTACTGGAATAGAATAGCACATTCTGTACAGAAAAATCTGAGGTAATAAACGCAATGAGCAATGTGAGGGTGGCAATTATTACAGATACTGACTGCAGCGTAAATAGTGTTTTTGGCCTAAAGCACAATGATAAAGCACCAAAGGTAATTGAGGATAGTATGAATAGATTGCCGATGAGTACTAGCATTATTGTTCCGCAATATCAACTAGGATAGATTTTAGTTGATTGCGCTCTCTTTTGAGGATGGTGACTTTGAGATTTTGTATCTGGAAATTTTCGCCCTGCTCAGGTATGCGCGTCACTGTGTTTATGATTAGTCCTGCCAGAGTGCTTGCTTCTTCATCAGGCAATGCCCAGTTCATTTCTCGGTTTAGATCTCTTATTGATGTAGAGCCATCAATGACATATTGTGTATCTGTTTTTTTAACGATACGCTCAACATGCGCATCATGCTCATCATCGATCTGGCCCACGATTTCCTCCAGCACATCTTCAAGAGTGACAAGCCCCTGTAGATCGCCATATTCGTCCACAACAAGAGCAAAGTGGCTTCTACGTTTTCTGAATTAATTTAGCTGTTGGCTTACTAAGGCATTATCTGGGATGAACCAAGGCTCTATAATAAAGTCTGTGATCTTGATCTGGTTATAGTTAAAATCATTATCATGTAGGGATTTTAGCAAATCTCTAATATGTAAAATACCTATGATATTATCTTTATTATCCTTATATATAGGGATTCTAGTATGAGTAGAGGAGAGAGCCAATGAGACGATTTTTTTGACTGGAAGATCAGCATCTATGGTCGCCATATTTGAGCGATGCACCATAATTTCATCCACCGTCATGTCGCTTATATCAAGTATGCTGCCTAGCATATCCCGGTCTTCCTTGAACATATTACCTTCTTGGTGCTGGTGTTCAATAACACCCCTGAGCTCGTCTGCCCCAGAAAATTTTGCGTCCAAATTAATCCTAAAGATAAAGCAAAAAATGCGAACTATTATGTTGAGGGCGTAATTAATAGGGTATAGGAGCCACAGCATAACATTTAGATATGGTGATACGTAAAGAGCAACTCTTTCAGCATTGGCAACTGCTATTGCTTTCGGGATTACTTCGGCGAATACTATGATAAAAATAGACATTAAAGTGGATGAGATTAATGTTCCAATTTCATCACCATAAAGGCTGATGAAAAGCCCAGCTGCAAAGGTGGTGCATACTGTATTGGAAATACTATTCATAACCAATAAAGTGCTGATGACTTTGTCCTTCATTTTGAGCAGCTTCAGCACGATAGGAGCTTTTGTGCTGCCTTCGGCCTTTAGCTTTTGCATTCTGCCAGGAGAAGATGCTACAACTGCAGTTTCCATTCCAGACAATAAAGCAGAAAATATCAGCAGGGCTATGATGATTAATATTGATAGAAAGATCATTGGTCTTGTTATGTGGTCTATAGCTTGCTATTTAACTAAATATTGAAGAAATATGCAAGCATAATTAATTATAAATTAATTATGCTACAGCTTTGGCAGATTAATTAGCTCAGCGATGGGCAGTCCATGATCAGCATTATATGACACCTCAGGTACCATAGGGATTTGAGCTAGTAATGGGATATTATATTTTTTGGACAATATATTGCCAGCATCACCGGAAAATATTTTTATATTTTTTTCTCCGAAAAAGCTCATATTTTCTATAATCCCCTTGATTTCCAAGTCGAATTTTTTATAGAGATTAATGGCTCGTTCAACATCGCTCATCGCAACTGCTTGTGGTGTTGTGACTATATAGACGCCATTGATATGATAATTTTCTAGCACGCTTAAGTGGATATCACCAGTGCCTGGTGGCATATCAACCACTAAATAGTCCAAATCGGACCATTTAGTTGCCGAAAATAGCTGATAAATAGCTTTTGTTGCCATTGGCCCGCGCCATGCTACTGGTCCCATGGAGTCGACCAGAAAGCCCATAGAGATAATTTGAAAGCCACGATGCGTTAGGGGTATAAATTTTTGGTCTTCTAGCTCTGGTTTTTGGGATATCCCAAGCATTGTGGGGATAGATGGTCCATAGATATCTGCATCTATAATGCCTACTTTATTTCCCTGCTTTTGGAGTGTTTCCGCTATCGCAACTGCGATTGTTGACTTTCCTACACCTCCCTTGCCAGAAGAGACAAGTATAAGATTTTTTACCCCATTCACATGCTGCTTGATCATAGGGGAGAATTATCTTGTTTATTCCTCATCAGGAAAGGGGCTTGGAAGAATATGAACATGAGGGTAATAGGTACGGCTCCAAATACTTTGAAATTTACCCAAAAACTTTCTGAGAAATTGCGCCATATGACCTCATTGGTAATTGCCATGAAGAAGAAGTAAAAAGCAAATCTGCGAGTCAGTATCATCCAGTTGCTTTCTGTCATAATAAAAGCACTACCTAAAACAGTCTTAATGAGAGGTTTTTTATAAAAATATCCAGCATATAATATGCCGCCGAAGATGCAATAAACTATTGTAGGCTTCATTTTTATATACATAGGATCGCCGCTGAGCAGAGTAACGCTTCCTGAAATGAGCAGAACAACTCCAGAAATCATCAGTGGCATAGAGATTTTCTTATCAATCAGGTAACTGGCAAGTAGTGATAGCATAGTCACCACCACCATGTATAAGGTGGCTTTGAATATATCTCCGTATTTATATGTTGCAAAAAATACTGCAATCGGACCAAACTCAAGTAATAGCTTTAACATTCTTTTCTCTTTCTCCTAATTTTGCGCAAATAAATATTAATAATATGGTTCCTGTATAGAATATAAGCTGTATCCCATATGGTTTAGAGTTATAGCCAACTAGTATTTTAAGGACATGGCCTGTTATGCTAGTATCAGAAATCAACCATGAGCTATCCCATAATGGCTCATTACAAATGCCAACCACACCAATTGAAGCAAGTTTGCCTGCAGCTTCGGCTGCAAGGCTTGCTGCAATTAATGCGAGCAATATAAAAGATATTTTAAAGATATATTTTATAGTGACTCTACTGAGGCCATAATATATACTAGTTGCAACTGTTATACCCATTATTATGCCAGCAGCAAATCCTAGGATATAATCTGTAGGGCTCAGTGTGAAGTGCGTGGTAAGAGAATACATATATAGCACTATCTCTGTACCTTCTCTGAAGACGGTGGTTGCAACTACTATTGTCAGCATGAGCTTGGGCGTTACTCCACGTTCCATTTTTTCGGATAGCGCTCCAATTTTGGAAGTCATTGTGGATGCAAAGCTCCTGACCCAGATAGCTGTAGCGCTTACTACAATTACCGTCAGGAATATTATTGCCACGTCAAACAACTCATCGCCATAGCCGCTAAATGATCCGTCTATCGTGCTGAGAAAAAATCCTAGCAATCCAGCTGCAATAATCCCAGACATAATACCGGCTGTGATATATAAGGTGGCATTTTGTATTGACCTTGTTGCTACAGTGATTATGCCGAGCACCATAGAAATCTCAAGAATTTCTCGGAACATTACTAAGGCTATTTTAAACATTGTTTCACTCCACTATAATAGTACCTTTTGCGGTATCCTCATGAAATTCTCCCATAAAATCATACCTTCCAGCTTTAAGTGGAGCAAGTATAATATTGGTTTTGGCCATAGGGCGAAGGATTTTTTCACGTTTCAAGTCCGAACTATCAAACTCTTCGATTGTAGAATCCACGTTGTAAATAACTAATTTTATCTTTCTGTACTGAGGAACATGCACAATACTAGGAGAAAATTTGTGATTTTCTAGAGTGATGTCCACTTCATACCAATCGTCATGTGCACACACGTTATGTATGCCATATAACAAGAATGGTATAATACAAAAAGCAAACTTTGCTAATCTCACGTAATAGTTCATATCCTCAAGCAATGATGTGACTGTACTGAGCATTCTACAGTACATAGGCCTTATATACAAGTGATAACTTTACTTCAAATGGAGATATGAAACGCCAATTCAAAAAGGAAGTGCAACAGTAGAGGATATTTT